>JAFUBI010000259.1 GCA_017460285.1 Oscillospiraceae bacterium
CCGATGGTAAATCCGCGTTCTGCCATCCCTTCCCGAATAGAGACTGCCCGACGTTCTATGACCTCCCCGGATCCGCTTCCTCCCTTTATTGTTTTGCCTGCTCCAGCACCATATAATGCGACTTTTCCGGCCTTTATGGGGAGCAGTCCGTCATTTTCCAACAGAACGATTCCCTCACATGCCATCTGGTACGAAAGATCCTGATTCTTTTTCTCCAATTCGGTCACTTCATCCGTATATCTTGCCTTAGTCCTCAGTTCCATAACATTTCCTCTCTACACAAGTTCAAAAGCGTGAAAATCTATGCTTCCTTCGCCGCAAAACCGGAAATATAATGCATGTACCCCATCAGGCACTGAACACACTGATTGGAACCATGACCTGAACTGATTTGCTGAAACCGGTATTTCGGCAAGTACCCTTCCGTCCAGTGAAGTCTTCACCTGCATGACCCCTCTTCCGGTGCCTCCCACTTTGACTGCGATCCGTTTCAGCGCCTGTATATCGAAATACTTAAACCCTGCCACAGCACCATCTGTCATGTTGGCAATGTATTGATCAGGATGATCCTCACGGTCTCCACCCGTCTGAGTGAAGTATGGGTGCTTCTTCCACCCGGGCTTGTGAAACTGATCGTACACATAGGTACCTTCTGCTCCCATGAGATTGCATGCGATATGAGAAGAGTATTCGCCCTTTCCATTCAGAGGACCACTGTTCAATCCGCACGAAGTCACTTCGACCTGTGGAATCGTCCCGTCCTCCAAGATCGCGATTCTCTCCGCACATCCCTGTCTTGAGAACATGTTCGCGTTTGTCTGGCGATGATAGAACACATACCACTGTCCTTTTATCTTCACCAGGCTTCCATGGGTATTTCCCAAGTAGTTCAGTGACCACTCGTGGCTCTGATAGCCCACATCCCCGATCGACACGACAGTTCCTCCATAACGGAATCCGCCATCAGGCTTGTCGCTGACCGCATAGCACAGTTCATGAGAAAGAATGGAAGAATAGATGAAGTAGTATTTTCCATCGATCTTTCGCATAGAACTCGCTTCATAGAACTCATGTCCTTCGAAGCCGGTTCCCTGAGACGCATCAGGTCCTGGAATGAGGAACTTGGGTCCGGATTTTACAGTGAGCATGTCCTCACCCAATTCCATAACGTAAGCTCCGTCCATTTTGTATTGTCTGGTAAAGATTCCAAACAAACCGCTTCTTCTGGGCGAGAATCCGGAATACAACCAACACTTTCCATCCTCATCCCGAAACAGACCGGGATCAAACTGGAATAAATCCTTTCGCTTGCTCCCAATCACATGACCGTTAGGGAGTCTGACTCTTCCGTAGTACTCGTAAGGTCCGGTTATATTGTCACTGACCGCTACGCTCATAAATGGCGTGAGTTTCAAAGTGTAGTAAAGGTAGTATCTGCCATCCAGTCCCTGAACGACATCAGGCGCCTGCATAAAAGAGTTTTTTTTGGCATCCGGATCCTGTGATGTGCGGTATATGATCCCTTCCTTTTTCCAATCGGACAGATCATCTACGGGTGCGGACCAGAGCACATAGTCATTGGGGCAGAAGTGTTTGCCCGCAAATGCATCATGGGAACCGAACACATAGACCCGGTCCCCAAAGACATAAGGCTCTGCGTCCGGCACATATTCCCAGTTAGGGAGATAAGGATTGAACGCTTGTTGATTCATTGTTCATTGCTCCTTTGCTGCTTCAGCAGCCAATGCTCTGCGCCGCTCTAGCTCTGCAGTCATTTTTACGCGGTATTCCGGTGTAATATCGTAACCAAACTTGTAGACCGCCCAACTTCCCACAGAAACCAGGAAAGGAATTAAAGATGTAGCTACAACAAGTCCAAACACCATCGTGGGAAGTTTTGTGAGATCACCCGCATAGTTTCCTGTAACGGAGTCCACACTGTATCCGACACTTGTGAGGATCAGTCCCGGGATAACGACAGCTATAGCAGACTGCGCCTTTTGAACAACACCGTTTACAGCTGCAGTCATTGCTGCCATGTTCTTTCCTGTATTGTATTCCACATAGTCAGCGCATTCCGTATTCAAGAGCATAGAGGGAATCACAGCAATTGAAGCAGGAATTCCCGCAATCAAATTCAGAAAAATGAATACCCAGGGGCTGAGTTGGAGGATCCCCAGGAAATACAATACAATGACCAGCCCATATCCGATACCGCCCAGGAGGACGGTTACACGAGCAGCCTTATCCACACTTCCCAGTTTTTTCACGACAAATCCAGCAACAAGAGGCGTCAGAAAGTTCGGTATCAGTGAAATGACACCGTAGATTCCATAAATAGAAGCATATTTTGCCTCATCGACCACACCGGTAGCCATGTCAGCGCAATAAAACCATTTCAGGAAATAGACAAGAACAGCCGAAGAAACTGCATAAGACATATTACCTATAAAATAAGCCAGGTTGTGCACCAGAAGAGGCTTATTCGTTTTCAGCATCTCCCATACATCCCTCCAGGATAGTTTGGTCGCTTCCTCTTTTCCCTCCTCCTTGGTATTGCCTAAATACGGCTCTTTGATCAATGCCAATCCGCCCAAGGAGATCGCGCAGTAGATGATCGTAATGATGATCGTTACGATCGAGAAGGATTTTCCCATATCGCCGATCGATGCGTTTGCCGCTGTTACGATCGGAATAAAGAACACTGATGGAATGATCGCAATAATGATTCCCATGCGGAGCAGCGATGTGATCTTCGTACGCACATTCGCATCTATCGTTGCTTTCTGAATGATCGGACCAGTTCCATTAAAGGCACTGCCCATTTCAAAAAGAATATAGCCAAACAAGATCCATATGAATAAAAGGACCTTATTTCTCTTTACGAAATCAGGCAGAGTGAACATAAGGATGATCCCCACCCCGATCAACAAGATCCCCCAAAAGGTGAACCTGCGGTATTTGCCGGATTTTCGCTCCGGAGCGCTGTCCATGATCCAGGCCTGAAGAGGGTCATCCACCGCATCAATAATTCTCGTGATCAGCAGAATCACCGTTCCAAATGCTGCAGCATAGCCTGCCTTGCCGATTGCAGCATCGATACCGGAATAGTCGGTTAAAAACTGCATGAACAGGGCATAGATCATTGTTGCAAAACCCTGTACCCAAGAAACAGTAGAAAACCCGAGCAATGACTTAAAGTCCTCCGGATACTGCTTTTTCTGACGTTTCATTTTGTTCCTCCATCCTTTAATTGCTATATATTCTTACCTCGCCATAGGCGTCACGAATAAATCCAAAGGGATCTTGTTCAACATGACAGGGTATATCCAGAAAGAGCGTGTTCTTGCTCTCCCCATACTCCGGCCACTCCGGCATCCCATCACCGTTAGGGTCTCCTGAAGAGATGAAATTGCACCAGTATCCGTGTATGTATTCCTGCATCTTTGCACCTTTTTCACCGCTGAAAAGACCAAGGAACTTGATCAAGCCTTCTGGCTCGCCGCCAGAAGTCAATGTGGAATTCGTACAGTGCACCGCACCTAATCCCAACAGTTTCAGCATCGGATAGACATAATCAAAATGGTGCACATATACAGTGCTGTGTTTGGCAAGGTGGTCCGCCAATTCAATGCTTGGCAGGTGGAAGAAAACCTCTTTCCCTATCTCCTGCCAGATCTTGAGTTCTTTCTTTCCAGAGTACAGAGCTATGATCCTTTTCCTGTCCAATTGCGGATGATCCGCAAAAAACTTGTCCATATTCTCCCGAGTTGCCGGGAAAATATCCTGATCGCTGTTCCGGGCAAACAAAGTCGCCTCATCTTTTGTCGTACCGATCAGGGTCTCAATGCCATCTGCGGCGCCGTGCATTACGGCATCGTATGGCAATTCCGGGATGAGGTTCCCATCCACCACTGGTGCAGTTGGAATCAGGTACGGATAATCCTTGACATAATTGTATTCGACTTCTGCCACAG
>JAFUBI010000022.1 GCA_017460285.1 Oscillospiraceae bacterium
ACACAGTTACATTTATTTTACACCCCCAAAAAATGGAAGTAAAGGAAACAACAATAGCTGCACTAAAAAAGTCCGACTTCTCGGACTTAAAAATCTCATTTTCTTTTTTTCTTCACGGATTCAACAATCGGCGGGGAGTACAGAAGTTGGTAGTTTTCCCCATTCTTTTCAAAGATCTCGATCCCGCTATCCAAATGAAGCCGATCAAGGGATGTGCTGTCCATCTTTTCGATGGTATAATTCATGATCCTCTTGGACGGTACAGTTGTGCATACGATCATTGACAACAGGAACAGCACCCCAGCAACTGCAGGAAGAACGGGAAGTTCCATCGAATAGATCGTCCGTATAGATTCCCGGATCATCGATTCTGAGTTGAATTTCAGGAAACCCCAAGTATTCCAGCCGAAGAAAATCCCGCAAACGCAAATGAACACTAAAATACTGAGCAGTACTTTGCGTATGCCGATGGCGGCAAAGATGCTTTCAAGGCTGATCAGTGCCAGCAAGGTCAGCGCTCCTACACCTACACACGCAGCGCTTACGGGTATCGCGTCAAACTCAGGGAAGATCAGATAGACACTTCCAAGTGTAATGGCTGCACCAAGCAGGTATGTAAACATTGGGGGGATGATCTGACTGAGATACTTCGCCCATAACAGTGTTCTGATGCTTGCACCGCTCTTCTTTGCGAAATCCCACCGTCCATTCTCAATGTCTTCATACGAAAAAAGTTTTGTTTCAATGATCCTCCAGAAAAACAAGCAATAACTCGTAATTAAGGTGTAAAGATAAGCAGCCCCAAGAATGCCGTTGCTCCAAAAATCCGGGACCAGCCAGGCATATTGTGGAACAGTCAAAGGTATGCCTTGTGCGATCACGAGAGTGACCATGGAGTACACGATCGCTGCGATCACACGATAGATGAACGGCGTGTGCCCTGCACGGACGAACCGCCCATAGGCATGTTTGAAAGGGGAACCGGAATAATCCATTAAAGGACCTCCCTACAAGCAAGAGCAAACGTTTTTTCTGTATTGCGAATGGATTCTGTCGGTACTCCCGCCGACTCAAGGAGATGTACCAGATCAGTCGTCGAGCCCTTTTCTCCTTTTTTCATTGAAAGAGTGCATCCCTCTCCAGCGGACAAGAGAACATATCTGTCATCTGTTACAGCTTTAACAGCCTCTGTGTACTCCTGTGGGAAGGAAACGGACACACCGGAATAGGTTTCCAGGAAGTCTTTAAAAGAACCTGTATAAGCGGCAGCTCCATTCTTAAGGATCAATACACGATTTGCTACTGACTGCAGTGTAAACAGGTCAGATGATGCGATCATAACGGTTTTTCCGCTGTCATGGAGATGCTTGAAGATCCTCCTTGCCACCATTTCATCCTTTGGTTCAAGAGCAAAATGAGGATCATTGAACAAAACCAGTTTGGAAGAATGTAACGAACTGGCTAGTAAAAGCACCAACATCCTTCTTGCGTAGCCGATGGAACGAAGTGTGCGGGAAGCCCATTTGGAAATGCCAATATCTTCCAAAAGTTGCTGATATCTCTCTTTCTGTTCTGAAAGGTTTCCTCCAGCATTGTCAACGAGCCATTCAATGA
>JAFUBI010000260.1 GCA_017460285.1 Oscillospiraceae bacterium
AAGTCAATCTGGCTCACAGGATACCGCTCCTGAATGCCTCAATCATAGTTGATGTGAGACTCTTTGTGTTTGCTTGATGTGGAAGGGAAGAACGGTCGATCCACTCAGCTACAGAGAGTTCAGAGCGCTGTATCGTTAATTGTTCATCACCGTCAAGGTCACAATAAAAGCCAAACAGCAAAGAACCGGAATGAGGCCAAGGTTGACTGGAAAAGTAACGTATATTTTTAACGTGGCTCCCTGTCTCTTCCAGGACTTCTCTTCTGACTGTCTCTTCGATCGTTTCACCGGATTCGGTAAAGCCTGCGACAAGCGCATAATGCGCATAACCATGCGCGTATTTCGTGAGCAAGAGTTTCTCTCCATTGCGCACTGCCACGATCACTGCGGGATTGATTCTGGGGTAGATCTGCGTACCGCATTCCGGACAGAATAGCATCCTTTCTTCGGTACTGTGCGAGAGAAGGTGACCACATTTTCCACAATATTTGTTTTCTTGGTACCACATCCCAAGGCGCAAAGCGGTCAATGCGCCAAACGAGAGCCATGAGGGGGAAAGGGAGTATATTTCGCGGAACGAAAGGTATTCTCCCTCTGGGAATTCAGGTTCGTGAGTCAGAAGGAAAAAACGAAAGGAATCAATCGTAAACAGGTATACGCACTCTTCACAAAGCATTTCTTGCGTGAATGAGGGCAGTTCAAAGTTGTAGGCTTTTCTTTTGGCGAGAAGCCTGTCGTTTTGAATATACACGGCGAGATCGCCTGTTTTCGGCTCCTGTCGTTCGAAATGATTGTCAAAGGTATGAGGGGAGATCTCTTGAAACATTGTTTAAAATCCTTATAAATAGATCAGGATGCAATCCATCCTGATCAAAAGAACTTAGAGAACTGCGAGTGCGGACCTAACTCTGGAAAGAGTCTCTTCTTTACCGAGAACGGCACATAATTCCACGGCTCCGCCAGGAGTGACTGGTACGCCCGCTATAGCGACGCGCAGAGGTCCAAGGATCCATCCGTTTTTGACACCCAGTGTTTCGATCAAATCAAACAATGCGTCATGCAGCGAAGCTACTGAGAATTCGTCCAACTGTTCAAGAACAGAGAGGGTCTGCTCCAGTGCTGGCTTAGCGGTTTCTGCATTGGTTTTGAATTTCTTGCTGAAATAGAGTTCGGGGTTGATATCAGGACGACAATTCAGGAAAGATAATTTTTCCGGGATATCCCCAAAGAACTCTGTTCTCGGCTGAAGGACTTCACAAAGAACGTCAAAATCCAGATCGTCTCTTTCGACAGCTGAGCGGATAAACGGCATAGCATGTGTTTTGTAGTCTTCCGGAGGCAAAGCGCGAATATATTCGGCATTGATATATTTCAGTTTTTCCGGGTCAAAGATAGCTGGAGACTTGCTGATCCCGGAGAGGTCAAATGCTTTGACCAATTCAGGCAGGGAATAGATCTCCTGCTCTCCTTTAGGAGCCCAACCGAGCAGCGCGATATAATTCAGTACCGCTTCGGTCAAGTAACCTTTTTTCACCAGATCCTGGTAAGAAGCATCACCGTTTCTCTTGGAAAGCTTTTGGTGCTCGTCTTTCATAACAGGAGCACAATGGATATATTCCGGAGGTGTCCATCCAAAAGCCTCGTACAAGAGGTTGTATTTCGGACTGGATGAAAGGTATTCATTACCACGTACAACGTGCGTAATACCCATCAAATGGTCGTCTACGACATTGGCAAAATTATAAGTTGGCATTCCGTCGGATTTGATCAGTATCTGATCTTCAAGTTCCTTGTTTTCAACGGAGACATCGCCGTACACAAGGTCATGGAACGTTGTTGTGCCTTCTTTTGGCATTTTTTGCCGTATGACGAAAGGAGTCCCTGCAGCTAGTTTGGCTTCAACTTCTTCTTTGGAAAGATTCCTGCAATGTCCATCGTACCGACGGATCATATCTCCGCCTTCTTCTTTCTTGGGGATCCTAGCGTCAAGTTCTTCTTCCGTGCAGAAACAATAATATGCTGAGCCGTTCGCCACAAGTTGTTTGGCATAGTCGAGGTAGCAACCCATGCGTTCGCTCTGCACATATGGACCGTAATCGCCTCCTACATCCGGACCTTCATCCCAATTCAAGCCACAGTCTTTGAGCGTATTATAGATAACATCCACAGCGCCTTCCACAAGACGTCCCTGATCGGTATCTTCTATGCGAAGGATAAAATCTCCATCATCTTTTTTGGCAATGAGATAGGCGTAAAGAGCCGTGCGCAGGTTGCCGATATGCATGTATCCTGTGGGGCTTGGCGCAAATCTGGTGCGGGTTTTTCCCATACTGTCACCTCTCAAAATTAATCAACAAAACAATTGTAAGGGTGGATACACCCTTTGTCAATTGACACGTTTTCCCCTTAAGAATAGAATGAAGCAGTATTAAGAATTCGTTCTATGGAGGCCTCAAAATGTCAGAAGAAAACAAAAAAGTAGTGTTTAGCGGAATTCAGCCAACAGGTGGTTTTACCCTCGGAAATTACCTCGGGGCGATCCGCAACTGGGGACCTATGCAGAATGAATATAATTGCATCTACAGTGTTGTGGATCTCCACTCATTGACGGTGCGTCAGGATCCTGCCACTCTCCGCAGGCAGATCCGCGAATCAGCAGCAATGTTGCTTGCATGCGGGATAGACCCGAATAAATCGATTCTTTTTGTTCAGGGGGATGTTCACCAGCATGCGGAACTGTCTTGGCTTCTGTCCTGCTATACGCAATTCGGTGAATTGTCCAGAATGACCCAGTTCAAGGACAAGAGCAAAAAACACCCTGAGAACGTAAACGGCGGACTGTTCACTTATCCGGTATTGATGGCTGCGGACATCCTTCTCTACCAAACGGATCTCGTGCCGATCGGAGCGGATCAGAAACAGCATTTGGAATTGGCCAGAGATATCGCTCAGCGTTTCAACGGCATCTATGGTGAAGTGTTCAGAGTGCCTGAAGGATACTTCCCCAAAGTGGCAGCTCGCATCAGGTCGCTTCAGGATCCTTCTTCTAAGATGAGCAAATCGGATGAGAACGAGAATGCTAAAGTAATGCTGACAGATGACGGGGATGCCATTATCCGTAAGTTTAAGAGAGCAATTACGGACAGTGGAAGTGAGATCCGTGCAGGTGAGGACAAACCGGGCATCACGAACCTGATGAGTATCTACAGTGCGATCACTGGAAAATCATTTGAAGAGATCGAGCGGGATTTTGAAGGAAAGGGATATGGTGATTTCAAGATGGCAGTCGGAGAATCTGTGAGGGATACTCTTGCTCCGATCCAGGAACAGTATCACACCTATCTGTCAGACAAAGAGCAGCTCAATGCGGTCCTGAGGAACGGAGCGGAGCAGGCTTCTTATCTGGCGACTAAGACCTTGAGAAAAGTGCGCCGTAAGATCGGGTTGGATTAATTCGATCGAGTTAGTCATTATTGAAATAATATAAATAGCATAGTACGAAAGGGGTATTATTATGGGTGAATTCATGTCTTATGATCCTTGGCGCAATTTGACTTCGAGGAACGGGATCCCGGGCGATGAACTGGTCTCTGCTTTACAAAAGTCGATCCGCCGTGCGGATGAAGCGACTGCTTGCCGGGTAGCATACGAGATGTATATCACAAGCGAGCAGTTCGAAGACAAGATGTGGCGCAGGTTGAACGCGATCTCTGTTGAGGATATCGGGTTCGGTAATACGAATGCACCGATTCTGATCCATACATTGGATGAGATGAGGAAGAAATTCCCATATGATGACGGTGACCGTCCGCTGTTTTTCATGCATGCGATCCGGTTCCTGTGCAGACAGCCCAAAGAACGTTCTACAGATTGCTTGAAGAACGTCATTCAAAGAGAAGCAAACTACGGGGAAAAGGTAGAGATCCCTGATTATGCATACGATATGCATACCGGAAAAGGACGCGAGATGGGCAGAGGAGTTCTGGACTTCCTCGATGTTCGCAGCAAGGTCACACCTCTCGTAGAGGACTATGATCCGACCTATGAACAACAGATGCGTGAAATGGTCCTTGCTGAGGATGCCGGCGAAGCACCGGATACTCAACCGGATGTAGTTCCATTCCAGTACAGTCTCTGGCAGTACTAATACAGATTCAAAAAAGACCGGGGTCAGATCAATCCGACCTCGGTTTCCTGTTTTGTTAGTCATTTTATAAAACCATTGTATACGTATTTGGATTCCTGGACGATGATAAAAGCTTTGTCATCGTTGTCATAAACGAGTTTCTTGAATTCTTCCAATCGATCGGAAGCAATCTGAGCGAACAGCATGTACTTTTCGCCGGAATACTCCGAACTGTTTACATTGACAACAGTAACAGCAAATCCGGCGTTTCGAATGGCTGTGATCAGGTTATCGTCCTTTCCGCTGGTGACGATCTCAACGGTAACGGTTCCCTTGATCAACTTGGAGGAAAGCAGACCACCAATGAAAGTACCTGTAGCAAATCCGCCAGCGTAGGCGATTGCAAGAACGATGCCTGCTTCATCTGAGTTGAATGCGGTACGGACTGCAAGGAACCAGATCATAATCTCAACGAAGCCAACAAGGGCTGCAGTCTTTGTTTTGCCTTTTACTGTCAGCATCGTCCGAACAGTAGCAAGGGAAACATCGAGGATCCTGCTGAAAAAGATCCTCAGACACAGCAGAAACAGAGAAAGAGTCATCTTGTTTCTCCCTCATTTTTGCAGGCGATCGCTTCGATTTCCACAAGTGCACCTTTTGGCAGTTTGGCAACCTCGAAAGCCGCTCTTGCTGGATAGGGCTCCGAGAAAAAGGAAGCATAGACAGCATTCATGTCAGCAAAATCATTCATGTCCTGTAGAAGGACTGTTGTTTTGACGACATCAGACATCTCATAGCCTGCTTCTTTCAGGATGTTTAAAACATTGGTAAGGGACTGCTTTGTCTGTTCCGTAACGTTATCCCCTGCAAACGCACCTGTAGCTGGGTCTATCGGGATCTGTCCGGAAATAAAAAGCAGGTCTCCGGCTTTTATCGCCTGAGAATAAGGACCGATAGCAGCAGGAGCTTTGTTTGTTTCTATTTTATGATTCATTGTAAAACCTCCAAGTATTCAAATGCTTAACTACAACTCATTATATTAGTTTCCACATGGTTTGGACATACAGCAGCGCAAATCTTTAATACTTTTTGGGAAAGTGCTATTATTTTTCCACATCGGGAGAAAAAATTATGGACAGATGGGCTAAAAAAGGAATCGCGATTTTCCTATTGCTGCTGATGTTTGGAACGATGTTTCCGTTTCGACTCAGGAGTTTTTTGCAGTGGATATGGGCAGCATTACCTATTTTTATCCTGTCTATTTTTTTGCTTTTGAAAGAGGAACCTCGATCAAAAGTGTTGAAAGCGCTGAAGGTGTTGTGCGCCGTTTATACCATTCTTATTTTTTCTTTATTTGGATTTATGAAATGGTATTCCGCTCAGGACTTAAAAGAAGCCCCAGATTATATTTTAGTTTTTGGAGCGGAAATGACCTCAGACGGTGTATCACCGATGCTGGCAAGAAGATGCGATAAAGCATTTGAACTAAGTGAGATATATTCAGATGCTGAAGTCATCGTTTCGGGCTGGCAAGGCCCCGGAGATGCTTCTAACGAGGCAGAGGGGATGAGGGATTATCTCGTGGCAAAGGGGCTCTCGGAAGGCAGGATCTTTGTAGAACCGAACGCGTCTGATACACTGGAGAACCTTCGCTTTAGTGCTACAGAAATCGGAGATGGAAAGGTTGCTATGGTGTCCGATGATTTTCACCTTTTTCGCATCGGATTGATCGCTCATTTTTTAAAGATAGAGGGAAGCCCTGTTTCGTGCTCAAACAGCGGGATACGCAGCCTAAGATTCTGGTTCAGGGAAGTGCTTGCCATTGCATGGTCTGCCGTGCGCGGTGTAATATTGACTAAATAAGAAAAAGTAATTTGATGAGAGGACAGTTGTATGGGAATTCTAGTTATTGGCGCGGTTTTTGTTGATATCAAAGGGTATCCGATCGGACAATATATTCCCGGAGGCAGAAATGTCGGAAGGGTGGTTCAGGTACACGGCGGCGTCAGCCGCAACGTCGTTGAGGACATTGCGAATGTCGAACTTAGACCTACCTATCTCAGTGTTGTAGATCAAAGTGGGATAAGCGACGATGTGATCACAAAATTGCAACGCCACAAAGTGAATACAGAGTATATTCAACGTACAGAAGATGGCCTTGGCACTTGGCTTGCGGTATTCGATCACACCGGAGATGTAGTCGCTTCAATCTCTAAACGCCCGAACCTCGACGCGATCGGTGCGGTTCTGGACGAAAAGGGCGATGAAATCATTGGGAATTGCGATAGCATCGTTGTTGAGATTGACATGGAAGCTCATCTTTTGAAAAAAGTCTTTGACCTTGCCAAGAAATACGGAAAGAGAGTATATGCA
>JAFUBI010000261.1 GCA_017460285.1 Oscillospiraceae bacterium
AGAAGGCACATCTACTGAAATACGCATAGCTTGAGATTCGTTTGCTTTTTTGAATAAGACCTGGAGTTCGGACGATAAAGCTCTGTGCTGACCTATTCCAAAAACGCAATCAACGATCAATGTGGCTGAAGCCAGTGTGGATTGAATAAATGGGGCGTGATCCTCCAGAGATACTATCTGAATTCTTTTGGTGATCGCTTCTCGCATCAACTGGGCAGAGACTTCTGTCTTTGGTGTTCCACAGCAAAGGACAACCGTCACGTTGGTTCCTTCATTGGACAACAAGGTGGAGAGGGCAAAGCCATCTCCTCCGTTTCCACCGGGACCGCAAAGGATCACGGTATGAGTAGTGTCTATTTCGAAGTCCTTGATACACTGAAATGTTGCCTCTGCAGCTCTTCTGGTCAGGTCCAAATAGGAGAGACCTAGGGTGCTGACGGCACGCCTCTCGAGTTCTCGCTGCATGGATGAATTAAGAATACGCATAGTTAGTGCCTCCTGACAAAAAGAATTATAATCCATTTTGTGCGATCAAAAAAAGGCTGCCTCAGCAGCCTCTCTTCAACTTGCCACATGGTCTACTATGTTCTTCATCCAAGTGCCTTTTGCAACAAGGAACGTTCCTATCAAACATTTGATACCTTCGACCATCTTGACACAGAGATAGATCGATACGATCCCCATGTTTGTAAAGTGGGTAAGAATGTAAGCAGTGGAAGCGTTTAGGAGCCAAATACTCCCAGCATCATAGAAAAAGGTTAGAACAGTGTTTCCACCTGAACGTATCGTATAGTAAGTCGCATTTCCATAAGCGCGGAAAGGTGCGCCTGCTGCTTCAAGCCATATGAAGATCCTGGCGAGTTTTCGAACTTCTTCCGCCTGATTGGTATAAAGGTTTGGAACAACAACTCCAAGACCTAGTAAGGCGACACTTACCACGATCCCAACGCCAAAGGCGAGAAGGAGAAGTTTATTGTCTGTTTCCCTCGCTTTTTCCATATCGCCAGTTCCAAGGATTCCTCCTAGTATGATTCCTATTGCGACGCCTAACGAGAAAAATGCAGAGTTGACCAAACTTGAAACGGTCACAGCCATATTGATCGCAGCAACCGCGGTTACTCCATGATAGGAGTACGATTGATTGATCACCGTGTCTCCAATGGACCAAAAAGTCTCGCTGAGTATCAGGGGGATACCTTTTATCAAAACTCTTTTGACTAATTCTGCAGGGACGTGAAATGTTCTATAGGCTTCGTAAATATAGGGCACTTCTTCCGGATAACGATGAGTCCACAAGACATTAAGAGTACATTCCACCAATCTGGAGATCAACGCGGCACCTGCAGCTCCGATCACTCCGAAAATTGGAACAAGGATCACATTCAACACAAGGCTGAGAGCAAGTGCAACGATGCTGGAACGCATTGGGATACTGACTTTTCCATTCTCCCGCAGCATCTCAGAATAGGCGGAACTGATGCTGTAGGGAAGAAAACTGATGCTCATCAGGGCAAGATACCGGTAACCTTCTCGCAATGTGAATGCGAGGTCTGAACCGTCACCGTTCTCATGAAGGAATAGACCGATCAGCGGCTTTCCTGCCATCAGAAGGAGAAGCATCCAGGCAGTGCTAAAAAATAGTGCTAACAGGATCATGATGCGAAATACGTATCGCTGTCCCATATAGTCTTTACGCCCTGCATACTGTGCACCAAAAATACCTGTTGCGGAAACAGCTCCGAAAATGCACAGGTAGAAGATCGATATAAGTGTATTAGCGATCGCAACGCCTGCAAGAGACTCCGTACCAAGCCGGCTCACGGTAATATTGTTGACAAGACTAACAGAGTTAGTCACCATGTTTTGAACCATGATAGGGATCGCGATGCGAAATACAGAGCGATAGAAATCCTTTGTACCAATAAACTTCATGCCATTCACCACAATACGTTATATTACGTTTACCTTATTAGAATATCAGGGAATGCATCACTATTTCAACTGTAAAAGAAAAAGGAAGCCGATAGGCTCTACTCATAAGACAATATGATAGAACCTGTTAGTATCGGAGTGGAATCATAATGAATTACAGCTATGGAACACAATCTACAGTTCTGTAGCTGTTTTTCTTATCTTTCAAGGTTGAAATATTCAACCATCCGTTGAATCACTATGCTTCAAAATGGTATAATTCCTTTAACAAGTGATAATCACTGGAAAAGAGGATTAAAGATGGCTCTTTCATATAATAGGTTGTGGCACGTTCTTGTAGATAAGAAAATGTCCAGGACGGATTTAAGGCGAGCAGCGGGGTTGACTACCAATGCTCTTGCTAAACTAGGAAAAGATGAATCTGTTCCGCTTGAGACATTGGAAAAGGTATGCAAGGCACTAAACTGCACATTTGATGAGGTCGTTGAAATCGTACCGGACAAAGACGAGTCTGGCAGGATTATTGACTAGCAGTTTTGATTCAATAGTTATAGATGCGTATGGAA
>JAFUBI010000262.1 GCA_017460285.1 Oscillospiraceae bacterium
AGAAGGCAAAGCCGTTATAAAACTGTATTATCCCAAGGCAGATCAGGTGGTCCTTATGCTGAAAAGGCGACCCTGGCCTATGGTAAAAGAGGGGGACTACTTTGTTTTAGAGACTGATCTCGAAAATGGGATCCAGCCTGTAGTCGTCATGGTGGACGGCAGCATTGTCGTTGACTCATTCCTTCCCGTGGGGATAGGTCACAACCAACCTTTCAACTTTGTTGACTTTGTAAGTGATGAAGACCCGTGGGCGGAGAAAACTGTTCCTCACGGAAGTTTACAGTCCTGGCAAGTTTTCAATTCTGTGACAGGGAAAACAGATCGCCTCCTCGTTTATGTGCCGGCTTACTATTTTGACCACCCGGAAGATCTGCTCGATGTTCTTTTCCTTCAGCACGGATTTGGAGAGAATGAGACATCTTGGTTATCTGAAGGAAAGATCGACAACATCGTGGACAACCTCATAGCGGATGGGAAGATCAGACCGCTTCTGGTCGTCATGGCAACTGGCATGATGTACAAAACAGAAGGAGAGGACGTCCTCATGCTTCATTCCAGGTTCAACGAATATCTAAAGCATGACATCTTCCCTGTTGTGAAAAAACAATACAGGTGTGGTGATTACTACATGGCTGGGTTGTCCATGGGCTCCATACAGACATCGATTACAGTTCTTGAGGATCCTGAAATGTTCAAAGGAGCTGGTCTTTTCAGCGGATTTCTCTCAGATCCGATCTCGGGTTATTCGGACCATCTTGCTCCGGAAAGACTTAAGGTGTTCTGTGAAAAGAGTTTCCTGATGAGGGGTATCGGGGATACAGATCGTTTTCTTCCCATTTTTGAAAAAGAAGACGCGTTGATGAGCGGGATAACACATGAGCGGAAGATCTATCATGGTGAACACGAGTGGAATGTTTGGAGAGAGATGATCGTCGATTTCCTCATGCTCAGGGAGAAGTATAATGCCGAGTAATGGGATCACTGAAGTCAGGGACGGTCTGTATCGGATCGTATACTACTTTCTTGGTGCAGCGGATGTCTCCATGTACCTTATTGCCGGAGAGAAAAGCGCTCTTCTGGTAGATACCGGTTATGTCTCCACCAACGTCATGCAGTATGTAAGACAGGTCACGGTTCTTCCCTTGGTCGTAGTCAACACTCATGGGCATATGGACCACATCGGTGGCAATAACTGCTTCCCGGAAGTGTTCATCAACAGAAAGGATAGAGCGGTCGCTAGAAAACATTCGGACCCGACTATACTCAATGGGTTGATGGATCACCTCACAGAAGTGAGACCTCAATTAAATAGCGTTCCGGAACTGGATACTTACCGTCGGGAGTTGACGACCTTATCAGAGCACACTGTATACTACAGGGATCTTCCGGAGAATGGGTATTTTCATCTGGGAAACAGAGATGTAGAGTTTCTTGAAACTCCTGGGCATACCCTGGGAAGCATCTGCCTGTATGACAAGAAGACAGGGATCCTTCTGACCGGAGACACTGTGTGCAGCAAGGGAGTGCTTTTGGGTTTTGAGGAGTCTTCAGATGTTAAAATGTACCGGGAGACCCTGTATAAACTCAAGAGTTTCTGTAGAAGCAACAATGTGAAAGAACTGTGGTCCTGCCACCACGAAAACCCGCTGCCGCCCTCAATGATAGATCGGTATATCACACTGTGTGACAGCATTCTGTTCGGTGAAAAGACAGGGTCTTTTAAAGACACGGGAACCTGTTCCGGACTTTATGTTGAGGATGGTCCGATCAGCATGATCTATAAAGAAAAATAGGTGGTTCCATGTCAGATAATCGCAAAGCAGAAGCAAAGATATACGATTCCTTTATTGCGCTCATTCGCAGTGAGGGCTTTGAAAGCATCTCCATAAAGCAGATCCTACTGGATTCCGGAGTGTCTCGATCCACCTTTTATCGCTTGTTTGAAGACAAATACGATCTTCTCAACAAGACGCTTCTGTATGTGACGAAAAAATATGTTGATCCGGAAAAATACGCAGAGAACGAGTGGAGAGAGTTTTTTGTGGATCTTCTTACGAGACTGAAGCAATCTCGAACACTGAAGATGTTTTATCATCATTCGAGTTTTGCCCAGTTCTTTACCACGAATCAGCAATTCTTTACGGAACTGTTGCGAAGTCGCATCGAAAAATACGAGAAGAATTACGACGAATCCCTTAATCTCGAGATCATGATGATCGCTTCGTGCTGCTCATCTGTTTTATATTACTGGATGAAGAATGATTTCACGATTCCGGTCAACGAAGTGATTGACAGGGGCTATGAGGTGGTCCCAGATAGGCTGAAGGATCTCCTGAGAGTTTGAGAACTTTGTGGTGTTGGAGTCTGATTTCAGCTAAGAAATAGCAAAGAAAAAACCGGGCGATGGACGGATCAATGATCAAGTCTAACGCCCGTTTTTTGACCCGTTTCGTACGAAAATCATGTTGCATAGTGAGCATTTCATATATAATGTAGAAAAAAGAACTATTTCCAGGTGTATAAGGAGAAAGATCATGAGCAAAAAGAGTAAATCATCTCTTGCCGTTTTTCTCTGCTGCATCCTCTTGGCAACTATCTTTATGGTGTTGGCTAACGGGATTCAAAGAGATCACGGTAACATTCAGATCATAGACGGAAGCATCTCGGATCCGAGAGGTTTCCTGACGTACAAACTGTACAAACCGACTGGTGCGTCATCGAGCAACAAGGCACCTGCTGTGCTTTTACTTCATGGGTATCAGAATGACCATGAGACTTGTGCAGCCTATGCTATCGAACTCGCCAGAAGGGGAGCAGTGGTGCTGTGCCTGGATGAGTACGGACACGGATCAAGTTCCATCGGGCTTCTGAACCGCGGTTATGTGAATCACGTAGTGAAGGTCAACTATGGAAACGATTCTGTGGAGGATGGAACCTACAAGACTATCGGTGGATCCAAGAGATACCGGATCCTAATGAACTTCTCCAACCTGTCTTTCTTCAATGACCACTATTCCAAGGACGATTCGGGGAATGCTATCTTGGATTCTTCCTGTGGAGGATCCATCGCATACCAGTACCTAGCGAATTTGGATTATGTAGACTCCAGCCGCATGGCTGTAAGCGGTCACTCAATGGGAACTTGGTCCAGCTGGACAGTGGCTGCGGACTATTCCAACACGGATATCGCTCCGAAAGCCATCGTGCTCCAGTGCGGTGAACTCTTTACGGACGATGTCTACGATTCCGCGAATATTTCTTTTAACAACGTGTTGTTGCTTCAGGCAAAATACGACGAGTTCTCCTATTTCAGGGATTATCAGAAAACAGTGGGAGACAATCTCCTGAAGTCCGACCTTAGAACAAGTTTCCTGGGAACTACTGCAGCAGATGCTGCATGGAATACAACATATGGAAACTTTGCGGACGGAAGTGCGAGAAGGATGGAACTCCTATATACCAACCACCGTCTCACCACACACCATCTTGGAGGTCTGGCAATAGCGATCGATTGGTTCGATAAAGCGATCGATCTTCCAACGAACCTTTCCAACACGGACATTGTGGCAAAGGGAAAAGAATACTTGGTGCTTGGAGCGATGCTTCTCATCCTTGCGAGCCTTTTCCCGCTCATGAATCTGCTGTTAGAGACCCCGCTCTTTAAAAATGTGGTTCAGGAATTCCCGGCGCAGGAAACAAAGGCTACCAATAAGGGTTGGGTGAAGGGTGCGCTTATTACGATTTTGCTCTCCGGTTTCACCTTCCCATTCATGACCCAGTTGGGACATGCGCTTCTTCCTCTTCCGGAAGGTATTTTCCGCATGACGGTAGGGAACGGATTCCTCGGATGGTATCTGCTTCTCATCCTCATCATGCTGGTGACTTCCGCTATCACAAGAAGGAATCAGAAGAAAAACGGTATCGAGGGAGAGAAGTTCAGTTGGAGCACATTCCTTTGCTCTCTCATCATGGCGATCGTCATGATCCTCTGCATGTATGTCGTCAACCTGATCTATGTCGCGCTCTTCGATCTGGATCTGCGATTCATATGGCCGTTCTTCCGCCCATTCACAGGTGAAAGATTCCTCCAATTCCTGGTATATATCCCGTTCTTCCTCATCTTCTATCTTTTGAACAACAGCAAGATCATGAGAGATCTCCGGACAGATGCTACCTATGAGAAAGGAACAAAGGGCTTCCTGAAGAACTGGTTCAACAATTTCCTGCTTATGGCTGGCGGTGTTCTCATCATCGTTCTCATCGAATATATCCCATTCTTCGCGAACATCGGACCCGGAGCAGATCTGTTGTTCGGCTCGACCTTCGGCGGACCGTTCATGTCGATCTTGATCCTGTTCGTGCCGCAGGTCCTGTTCTTCTCACTTCTGTGCACCTATTCCTATAGAAAGACAGGCAGAGCCTATACCGGCGCATCCTTGGCAGCGATGCTTGCGTGCTGGATCGTCACAGGTGGATCTTCTATCTTATAATTGAAACGCAATAAGAGATCGGCATCTTTTAAAGGTGCCGATCTCTTTCACGATAATGACCTAGATCAAGTTGTGGAGATAAGGTGCGCTGAGTTCAAGACTGCGGATAGGAGAGCCTTCAGCCCAGTTTTTGTGACTTTCCAGGATGACGGCAGAGATGCCGTTTTCTTTTGCTTGTTTTGCCAAAGCTGGAAGATCCATATTGCCATAGCCCAACTCCATGGAGTCCGAACGAAGGATCGGGGTGATGGGAGTGGATCTGACGCGGTTGCCCCGATCGTTTATATGCCATAGTTTCATCCGAGGTCCCAGCTTTTTCATCCAATGGACGGGGTTCGCACCGGCATCTGCCAACCAGTAACTGTCCAATTCAAAATTCAGATATTCCGTATCTGTTTCTTCCATAAGAGTATCGAAGGCAAGTTTTCCCTCTTCTGTGCGAAGCAGCTCGATGTTGTGATTGTGGTACAACAGTGAAACTCCGTCTTCTTTAAGAGTCCTTCCGGCTTCATTGAGACGTTTTGCCAGATCTTTGACCATTTCAGAACTTCGGTAGTCATAATAGTACATGCCGGTGATTACGACTTTGTCGGTACCTAGGGCGTGAACGTCTTCCAAAACGGAAGATGTTTTCTTTTCCAAGGTGCCAAGATCACAGTGGAGACTGGGAACGGTAAGGCTATGAGTTTTCATTAGGACCGGCCAATCCAGAGCGCCTCCTTTTCCAGTGGGCATTCCGGCAAAACTAGTCAGAGCCCGGACTGCCAGGTTGGAAGGGTGTATCATAAAATGGTTCAACTCGATTCCGTCATAACCTGCGTTCCGGATGGCATCCAAAGTGCGCTCCGCTTGCTCTTTCGTGCCTGTAACTTTTCCCAGCATGATCTGCTGAACTGCGGTTTGAATCATATAACTGTTCTCCTGGCTATAATTATTCAGGGCGGTTTTGAATGCCCCATTCACAGAGCTGGTCCAACACTTTTACAAGAGAATGACCTCTCTCTGTCAGGGAATATTCCACTTTGGGTGGAATCTGTGGATACACCGTACGTATGATCAGATCATCCTTTTCCAGTTCCTTCAGGTTTTGACTTAACGTCTTGTCCGCGACATTTTTGAGATACCGCTGCATCTCGTTGAAGCGGACTGGTTCGTATTCCATAAGGCAGTACAGGATGATGGGTTTGTATTTCCCTGAGATCAGTGAAAGGGTGTAACTGTATCCGGTCTGGCTGAAATCCGCCGATTCGATCTTTTTCTCCATAATGCTTACCTACAGGTATGTACCTAACAATAATGTAGGTACTTGATGTTTATCTGGCACTAATGGTATCATCGATTCAGAAAGAATACAAGGGATCACCTTGAAATCATAGGAGGAACGAAAGTGAAAAAAGATCTAGGAGTAGTAGAAGCGGTATATCCGATGCCGGTATTGATGGTGGCAGCAT
>JAFUBI010000263.1 GCA_017460285.1 Oscillospiraceae bacterium
ATAATAGTCGATTCTTGTCAACAACTCCACAAAAGCACACCTCCGCATTTCAATGCAAATATTCTACTACATCTGCAGGAAATAAGAAATCCAGTTAAGAAAAACCTAAGAAAGCGAAAACAGATTTCAAACGCTCACAGTTCAGCAGTCATGATGACATCACCGTCTTTGAATTCCGCACTGATCTTCCCTTTATGGGCTTCTACGACGGCTTTTGCAATGGAGAGACCGATCCCGAATCCACCCGTGCTTCGAGATCTGGAGGAATCCTCCCTGTAAAAGCGTGAAAACCAGTTTTCCACTTTTGCTTTCTCTGCTCCTGTACAAGAATTTGATACGGTTAAAACCTTCTTTTTGCCTGTTCCGGACAAATGGATGCGTACGTTCCCATTGGGATCGCAGTATTTTACTGCGTTATCACACAAGATAGATACCATGTCACGTATTCCTCTTTCATCCCCATTGAGAAGAAGATCCGGCTCAATATCTAAAGCGATCTTTTTGTCTTGGCTTTCCGCAAGAGTAATAAAGGGCTCTGCAATATCTGCCACTGCGTCGCTGAGTGAGAACTCAGTAAACGTGATGCGCAGCCCCGTCTCTTCCATTCTTGAGAGGACAAGGAGTCGTTGCACAAGATCTGTCAAGCGTTTTATCTGACTGTGGATATTCTCCGTCCACTCAGACTTCCCAGCGATCATCTCAATAGCCTCTGTATTGGCAGAAATGATTGCCAGAGGTGTCTTGATCTCGTGCCCTGCATCCGTAATAAACTGCTTCTGTCTTTCTATATTGTCAGCAAACGGTTTTACTATCCTTCCGGATATAACATAGATCAAAGCGAACAAAACGAGATAACTTACCACTGCAACGATCAGTGAAGAGATCAGGTTGCTCCTTAGATTCTCTTTTTCTTCACTGATGTCAAGAAAATAAAACCCTGTCTCCCCTGCCGCTGTCTCGATCCTTTGATATTTGAAGTTATCGACCTTCCCTCGCTCTTTTCCAGAAGACAGGACCATATCACCGTATTCGATTGCCTTATCTTCAGATACAGAAGCGATATTGTTCAATCTCGAATGAGCATAGGAGCCTGATGGGGAATAATAAACGGAAAAATAGCGCGTCCGAAACGGAGTTTCTTCATCAAATCGACCGCCACCGAACATTCCTTGACTTTCATCTTGTCGATTATATGGGACTGATGGCAGTTCATCAAGATCATCCAAGTCATCGTCAAGATCGTCATCCGTGTCATCTTCAACTTCCGGTCCATGTTCCTGACGCATTTCTCCATTCTCCGGGACAAACGGTCCGTATCCCGTTTCATTTTCAGAGAAGATTTCGCCCTGCATGATCATAAAATCAAGAAGTGTATCCGTATTTCTCTCCATTTGATAACGGTTCAAACCAGAAATAGCGCAAACAATAGCCAACAACACCAGCAATATCGCCAGCATCGCGGAAAAAATAAACTTTTTCCTTAATTGTTCAACCATTATCCTTCTCCAAATAATAACCACTGCCCCTTGCGGAACTGATCTTGATGTCTGATCCTACCTGTTTTAACTTCTTTCGCAAGTAGGAAACATAGACCCACACTACGTTCGTATCCGCTTCTGAATCCACTTCCCATACTCTGTCCATGATCCGATCGGTCGATACAGGTGTACCACTAGATGACATGAGCAATTCCATGATCTGATATTCTTTATTTCCCAAGCGCAGAGCACCGTTTGGTCCAATCAATTCAAAAGTCGATCTGTCCAATGAAGTATTCGCATATTCCATACGATTGGGTGTATATTCTGGTTTTCTTCTGGAAAGAGCGCGGATCCTCGCCATCAGTTCTCCCATGGAAAAGGGTTTGGACAGATAGTCGTCTGCGCCGGCATCCAACCCAGTGATCCGGTCCTCCACCTCAGACTTAGCTGTTAAAAGTATGACAGGAGTCTGGATACCTTTACCGCGAAGCTGCGTCAATACCTGTATGCCATCCATCCTGGGCATCATGATATCCAGGATGATCACGTCGTATTCAGCCAAAAGAGCATAATCCAAAGCATCTTGTCCGTCGTAAACAGCATCCTCAGAAATATGATTGTGTTGAAGGACCGCACAAACTGCACTGGACATCTGCTTCTCATCTTCAGCGTAAAGAACTTTCAAGTTTTCCATCTCCTACTGTTTTTTTCTTAAGGATACATTTCACCCACATTCTTCGCAAGTTACCACAAAGAAAAATGTCCGCTCTTTCGAGCGGACATTTTTAATTGAGCAATTGATTATTGAGCTGCTTTTGCCTTCTTGATCTTGTTCTGAAGGTTGATGCTGTACAGAATCAATCCTACCAGAGTTGCAAAGTAGGGAAGCATGGACAGGAACTGGGACGGGAACAGTGACAGAGCACGCATGTTGATACCCAGAGCATCGAACCAACCAAAGACGTAAGCGTAAATAGTGGTTGCTATAGGGTTTGCCTGACCCAGTGTAGAAGCTGCCAAGCCGATGAATCCACGTCCAGCAGAGATATTGCGGACCCAGAATCCAACATAGCAAAGGCTCATGAACGTGCCGCCCATCGATCCAAACAAACCGCAGAGAACGGATGCCTGATACTGAACCTTGCGCACATCGATACCAACAGACTCAGCTGCGTTCGGATTCTCACCAACAGCACGAATGCGAAGTCCGGTAGCGGTGCGGAACAACAGCAGGTTGACGATAACAACGCAGATTGCGCAGATATACGTCAATATGTAGTGCCCAGACAGAAGCGTCTTGATAATCGGGATGTCCTTGATGACAGGAATGTTGATCACCGGAACATATCCCAGGTCATACCAAGTATTGGTGTTAGCACGGTTGCCTGTGATAACAAGGCTAAGGAACGGAGCAAGACCTGTGATCAAAAGGTTAGCACCGATACCAGTCAAGGAAGCGTTTGCCTTCAAGTCAATGACGAAGTATGCAAACAGCA
>JAFUBI010000023.1 GCA_017460285.1 Oscillospiraceae bacterium
CCTCTGCTGATAACTTCTTGTGCCCGGAAATCCTGTATGATAGGATGGATAAGGCAATGAGCCCATGGGCTTTGACGGTGGGGGAAGGCAGAAGCGGACGTGTGGCCGAACCCCGGGAATACCTCAGGGCGGACAAAAAGCGCAAAGGTGTATACAACAAATAACTGAGGAGGAGGAAAAAATGGCGAAAGCGTTATTAATCAATGGAAGCCCCAATGCTAAGGGTTGCACTTATACGGCTCTTCGCGAGATCGCCAACACGTTGGAGCAGGAAGGATTTGAAACGGAGATCGTTCAGATCGGGAAAGAAGCGATACACGGATGTGTATCCTGTGAATACTGTAGTTCACACGATGGGTGTGTTTTCGATGATATCGTAAACCGTGTCAGACCCAAATTTGCTGAAGCGGATGCTCTGATCGTCGGCGCTCCCGTCCATTATGGTTCGCCAAACGGATCCATGATCTCGTTCTTGGACCGGTTGTTTTACTCCAAGGGGAAGATCGACACCCGTATGAAAGTGGGAGCATCCGTAGTGTCGTGCCGGAGAGCGGGAAATACCGCATCGTTTGATGTTTTGAACAAGTATTTCACGATCTCTCAGATGCCCATCGCGTCTTCCAACTATTGGAACAACGTGCATGGTTTCACTGCCGAAGATGTCCTAAAGGACAAAGAAGGGCTGCAGACCATGAGGACACTCGCCAGAAATATCGCTTTCCTGGTCAAATGCATCGAGATGGGAAAAGAAAAGTATGGGCTTCCGGAGAGGGAAAGCGTTCGTGAGTTTACCAGTTTTCCGGACGGAAAGTAGAGGGGAAGCGTGGCAGCTGAATGGGATGTTGTCATAGTGGGAGGCGGTCCCGCAGGTTACACTGCGGAGATCTTTGCTGCGCAGCGCAGTCTTCGTGTAGTGCTTTTGGAAAAAACAAAGTTTGACCTCACAAAATTAAAGATCTCAGGAAAAGGGAGATGCAATCTCACAAACAACTGCACTGTTTCCGAATACTTTGAAAACATCCTGAGAGGATCTCGATTCCTTCGTAGCGCGATCTCATCCTTTGGTCCTCAGGAGATCATGGAGTTTTTTGAAAATTCCGGGGTGCCCCTCAAGACCGAGCGCGGAAGAAGAGTTTTTCCGGTGAGCGATAAGGCTGGAGATGTAGCTGAAGCCTTGATAAGAGAAGCCGGCAGGGCGGGAGTTACTGTCCGCCATGAGGCAGTACAGGACCTTCTTCTTGAGGAAAACACTGTTGTGGGGGTCAAAACAAAAGACAGAGACATACGAACCGAAACGGTGATCCTGTCTACAGGAGGTCTTTCCTATCCTCGCACGGGAAGTGATGGAGACGGATACCGGATGGCTGCAAAAGCGGGACATACGATAACGCCCTGTTACCCTGCACTGGTAGCCCTCCTTTGTAAGGAGACGTGGATCGCTGAAGTGGAGGGGCTTTCCCTGAGAAATGTCGTTCTCGAGTGCAAAAAAGGTAAGAAGACTGTGTTCTCACAGTTGGGAGAACTTCTTTTTACTGCTGATGGGATCTCTGGACCTCTGTCTCTGTCCCTTTCTTCCTACCTTGCCGGAGAAGATCTCAGTGAACTTCGGTCCTGGATCGATCTGAAGCCTGCGCTGGACCCGGAAACGCTGGACAAGCGGATCCTCCGTGACTTTAGTGAGAATTCGAATAAAGAGTTCAAAAACAGTTTGGGACAGTTGCTCCCGGCATCTTTGATACCGGTGGTCGTGGGGTTGTCCGGGATCCTTCCGGAGAAAAAGGTGAATCAGGTCTCTTCCAAAGAGAGAAGAAAACTGGTCGAACTGCTGAAGCATTTGACCGTTACGATCCACGGAACTGCAGGGTATAACGAGGCGATCGTGACTGCAGGAGGAGTAAAGACGAACGAAGTCGATCCCAAAACGATGGAATCGAAAAAAGTCAAGAACCTGTATTTTGCAGGAGAATTACTGGACCTTGACGGTCTTACAGGGGGTTATAATCTTACCATCGCATTTTCAACCGGTCACGCAGCCGGAATATCTGTTTTAGAGGGAGAAAGATCATGAGAGCTGTTGCTATCGACGGTCCTGCAGGAGCAGGAAAAAGCACGATCGCCAAACGTTTGGCGAGGGAATTGGAATTCATTTATGTGGATACAGGAGCGATGTACCGCGCCATTGGTCTTTACACATTGAGAAAGGGTGTCGATATCCACGACTCTGAAGGGATCATCGCATTGTTTCCTGAGATCCAGGTGGATATCCGTTATGTAGGCGAGGAGCAGCATGTCTTTCTAAATGGCGAGGATGTCAACGGCCTCATCCGCACCGAGCCTGTGTCGATGGCTGCGTCTGCGGTTTCTGCCGTTCCTGAAGTCCGTACCTTCCTTTTGGAGACGCAAAGAGATCTCGCAAGGCGCTACAGTGTTGTAATGGATGGAAGAGACATCGGTACCGTGATCCTTCCGGATGCGGAGTGCAAGATCTTCCTCACTGCGCGGCCGGAAGTCCGTGCGAAGCGCAGGTATGATGAACTGGTCGCCAAAGGTGTTCCTGCCGTTTATGAGGATGTACTGGAGGACCTGAAGAGAAGGGACTGGGATGATTCTCACAGAGCAGTTGCTCCCTTGAAACTGGCGGACGATGGGATCGAGGTGGATACCTCGGATCTTCCATTGGAGGAGTCGATCGCTCTTGTGATCGATACAGCAAAAAAGAAGTTGGGGTAAGGAAGTTGGAGATTCGTTTGGCGGAAACAGCGGGGTTCTGCTTTGGCGTGGATCGCGCGGTAAAAATGTGCGAAGATCTTCTGAAGGCTGGCAACAAAGTAGCTACTTTGGGTCCGATCATTCACAACGACGATGTCGTGAACGACCTCGCCTCCAGGGGCTGTGTCATCGTGGATACGCCGGAAGCGACACCTGCAGGCACTGTGCTGGTGATACGCTCACATGGTGTTCCAAAAGAAGTCATGGAAAAGTGCGAGCAACTGGGACTTCATGTGGAAGACGCCACTTGTCCCTTTGTGTCCAAGATCCACCGGATCGTAACAGAGGCGGGGGAGAGCGGACAGCACGTTATCGTGGCCGGAAGCCCCGAACACCACGAAGTCCTGGGGATCGTAGGACACTGCTCAGGTGCGTGTGATGTCATACGATCTGCGGATGAACTGGATAGCCTTCAGATCCCTGAGGATACCCCTTTGACGTTGGTCGCGCAGACCACATTTAGTTTAGAAAAATACGATGAAATAAAGTCAAGAGCAAAAAAATACTATACAAAGTTGACAGTTTTTGATACAATCTGTAGTGCGACGTATAAGAGGCAAACTGAGGCAGCAGAGTTGGCGAAGGATTCCGATTGTTGCGTCGTAATCGGGGGGCACAACAGTTCGAACACCCAAAAGCTCAAAGAAGTGTGTGAGCAATTCGCTCCGACATTTCGTATTGAGAATGCCGGTGAGCTGAAACCAGGGATGCTTACCGGATATCAGAAGATCGGTGTTACCGCGGGTGCGTCTACGCCGTATCTCGTAATCAAGGAGGTGCTCACTAGGATGAGCGAATTGAACAATCAAGAATTAGACTTTGAAGCAATGTTGGAGGAATCGTTGAAGCCTGTACATCGCGGTCAGCGTGTTGAAGGTACAGTCATCGAAGTCAGGGCAAATGACGTTGTTGTAGACATCGGCAGAAAACAGACCGGTATTGTCCCGATGGATGAACTTTTGGATGATGCATCGATGAACCCCGAAGATGCGGTAAAACTGGGAGAGACCTACACTTTCCAGGTCTCCAAAGTTGAGGACGAGAAAGGTATCGTCACTCTTTCCCGCAAGAGAGTAGCAAATGAAGCCAGCATGGCAGAACTGCTCGAGGCATATGAGAGCGGTGAGCCGGTCGAAGCATATGTGACCGGAATCTCTAAGAAGGACAACGTCAGCAAGGGCTTAGTCGCAAGCGTCAAAGGCGTTCGCGTGTTTATCCCGGGCGGTCAGGCAACACTGCGTCGCGGCGAGTCTTTCGATGAACTGCTTCACACAACGCAGAAGATCAAGATCACAAAGGTCGAGAAAGAGCGCAAGAGCGTTATCGGTTCTATCCGCGCTGTCCTCGAAGGAGATCAGGCAAAGAAACGCGAGGAGTTCTTCCAGAGCGTAGAAGTTGGCAAGGAATACACCGGCACAGTCAAGTCCCTTGAGAATTACGGTGCATTCGTGGATCTCGGTGGCGTGGACGGAATGGTACATGTTTCCGAACTCAGTTGGAAGAGGATCCACAATCCCGCTGAAGTCCTGAAGGTCGGTGATGAGATCACTGTTTTCGTAAAAGACTTCGACCAGGAAAAAGGACGCATCTCTCTTGGCTATCGCCGTGAAGAAGATAATCCATGGAATCTGATCAAGACATATGAACTTGGCTCTGAGTTTGAGGCTCCCATCGTATCCGTGACGAAGTTTGGTGCGTTTGCCCGTATTCTTCCGGACCTCGATGGACTGATCCACCTCTCTGAGCTTTCTACCGAGCATGTTGATGATCCTACAAAGGTCGTCAAGGTAGGCGATGTCGTCAAAGTTCGTTTGATCGGTGTGGATGAGGAAAAGAAGCGCATCTCCCTCTCCATGTTAGCGGAAGGTGAGAAGGAAGCTGCCCGTGCTGCTAAGCGCGCTGCAAAGGAAGCTGAGAAGGAAGCTGCTCCTGCAGAGGAGACTGCTGAAGAGGCTCCTGTAGAGGAATAATCCCTACAATCTGAATAGTATTAGATGTGAACCTTGAACTCTTGTGATGGAGTTCAAGGTTCATTTTCTATTCTGATAAGACAGATGGTTGTTTCCTGCCTGTATTGATGAGAAAATGTATACAGGAAAGAGAAAAGGAGAAGGAATATGGACAACCAAGTTTTTGAGACGATTCGGACAAGGAGAAGTACCCGCTCATACAAAAAAGAAGTACCGGATAAGGTACAACTGGATATGGTACTTGAGGCTGGAAGATATGCACCTAGCGGTGGAAACAGTCAGAGCGCAAGGTTTTTCTGTATCACGAATACGATAGTGTTGGACGATCTGGCGGAGATCGTATTGAAAAGCTTTGCAGAGATGGAAGAAACGCCTGGAATGTACCGCTCCAAAGTCAGTTCCATCCGGAGAGCGAAAACAGGGAACTACCGCTACGATTATCACGCTCCGGTACTTGTCGTAGCCGTCAATGACAGGGATTATGGAAACAGCATGGCGGACTGTTCCTGTGCTTTGGAGAACATGATGATCATGGCGAATGCGCTGGATCTTGGTACATGTTGGATCAACCAGCTCCATTGGCTGACGGAAGACGAGGCATTGCTGAAATATCTGAAAACACTTGGGTTAAAAGATAACGAGCGGGTCTTTGCCTCTCTGGCGGTCGGGTATCCGGAAACGGAAAGCGGCTTGCCCGTGAGGGAACCTCTTCCGAGAACAGGGAACGCTATCGTGAACATAGATTGAAAGAAAGCAAAACAGCCCAGCACAATGTGCCGGGCTGCTGTGTTATAAAAGATTAAAGTTGGGGACCTGCAGAAACGAGTGCCTTGCCAGCTTCATTTGTCTCGTACTTGGCGAAGTTCTTGACAAAACTCTGGGCAAGATCTTTTGCTTTCTCATCCCAGACTGCCGGATCTTCGTATGTGTCGCGAGGATCCAGGATCCCAGTGTCCACGCCAGGGAGCTCTGTCGGGATCTCGAGGTTGAACAGAGGAAGCATCTTTGTAGGTGCATCGAGAACGCTTCCGTTGAGGATCGCATCGATGATGCCGCGTGTATCCTTGATGGAGATGCGCTTGCCGGTGCCGTTCCATCCGGTGTTGACCAGATATGCTTTCGCGCCACTCTTCTCCATGCGCTTTACGAGCTCTTCGGCATATTTTGTCGGATGGAGCTCAAGGAATGCCTGTCCGAAGCATGCGGAGAATGTCGGGGTGGGTTCTGTAATTCCACGCTCTGTTCCTGCGAGTTTTGCAGTGAACCCGGACAGGAAATAGTACTTGGTCTGTTCTGGTGTGAGGATGGATACAGGAGGAAGTACACCAAATGCATCTGCAGAGAGGAAGATGACGTTCTTGGCTTCCGGTGCGGAAGAGACAGGACGTACGATCTTTTCGATATGATCGATCGGGTAGGAGACACGGGTGTTTTCTGTAACGCTCTTGTCTGCGAAATCGATCTTGCCGTTCTCATCTACAGTAACGTTCTCAAGAAGAGCATTGCGGCGGATCGCGTTGTAGATATCGGGCTCGGAATCCTTGTCCAGGTTGATGACTTTCGCGTAGCAGCCGCCTTCAAAGTTGAAGACACCGTTGTCATCCCAACCATGCTCGTCATCGCCGATCAAAAGGCGCTTGGGGTCTGTGGAAAGAGTGGTCTTGCCGGTTCCGGAAAGTCCAAAGAAAATCGCGGTGTTCTCGCCGTTCATATCGGTATTGGCGGAGCAGTGCATAGCAGCGATTCCCTTGAGCGGGAGGTAGTAGTTCATCATAGAGAACATACCCTTCTTCATCTCGCCACCGTACCAGGTGTTGAGAATGACCTGCTCGCGGCTGGTGATATTGAATACAACTGCTGTTTCGGAGTTGAGACCAAGCTCTTTGTAATTTTCAACTTTTGCCTTGGAAGCGGTGTAAACGATGAAGTTCGGTTCAAAGTTTTCGAGTTCCTCTTCTGTCGGCTTGATGAACATATTGCGGACGAAATGTGCCTGCCATGCGACTTCCATGATGAAGCGGACTGCCATGCAGGTGTCTTTGTTAGCGCCGCAGAACGCATCGACAACGAACAGTCTCTTGTTGGAGAGTTCCTTCACAGCGATGTCCTTCACTGCGGTCCATGTCTCCTGAGAGGCAACATGGTTGTCGTTGGGGTAGCCCTCTGTCGTCCACCACACGGTGTCCTTAGAGTTCTCATCCATAACGATAAACTTGTCTTTAGGTGATCTGCCGGTATAAATGCCAGTCATAACGTTGACAGCATCCAGTTCCGTCAATTGTCCTTTCTCGTATCCGTCGAGTTCGGGCTTCATTTCTTCTTCAAAAAGCAATTCGTAAGAAGGATTGTACACGATCTCGGTCGTACCGGTAATGCCGTACTTGGTCAGGTCGACTTTTGCCATAATCTATTCTCCTCCATAAATAATATGTACACGGACAGTCTGCGACCTGCAGACAATCCAATCTATACCAGTTAACATTATACACCAAATAAAGAAAGACAATACAAAAAGATAAAAAGAAATCGCAAGAATTCTGAAAAAAGTCTATTGACTTTTGAAATAAATTGAATACAATTAAATTTAGAACAACAAAAGATAAAG
>JAFUBI010000264.1 GCA_017460285.1 Oscillospiraceae bacterium
CTCATCTTGCGTAAACTCCTTTCTGATTGGTGTCAGCAACTTAATCTTACAGGTTTTACGCTTTTGGGGGAACGGCTAGCCGTTCCCCCAATTCTTATATTTGAACTTTTTGCCTACTCAAACTTTACACTATGATATCATGAGGATCAATGCGTCAGGCTACTATACGAACCGCCACAGTTGTTTTCTGCTTTCGTATCATCTGGTGCTTGTCACCAAATATCGCAGACCTGCTATTACCGGAGATATTGAAACAAGGCTGAAAGCATATACGGAAAAGTACTTCAAAGATCGGGGTTGTGTGATCCAGGCATTTGAATGCATGCCGGATCACATCCATATCCTCTTTGATGCACCACCACAGATCAATCTTGCGGAGTTTGTCAATGCATATAAATCCGCATCGTCCCGCAGGATACGTGCGGAGTATCCTGATGAAATATCAAAGTATTACTGGAAGCCCTATTTCTGGAGTTTGTCTTACTTCATCGGTACTGTAAGCGATCGAACAGTGTCAGCGGTAAAGAACTATATCAATGGGCAAAAAGGGGATTAGCCGATTCACCCACGCCTGACTCACAGAATCACGCGTGGTACTCTCGGCGGTGGATAGATCAGAGACGAGGGGATTAGAAAAGTATAGGGTGCGGTGAAGATCGCTAGGTGGATTGCGGTCCGCTTTGCCTGCTCCGGGGAGAGGACAGCCTGCTTGGTGAGGATCCTTTTATCCAAAAGATAGATGAGCAGACCGGAGACAGCAATGGCGCACAGTGTGTACAGAAAACCAAAGACGTCCGAAAAAGGGTTCCACATGACGGGATAACCGATGTGCTTCCAGAGCCAGCCATCCCCGCTGAAATAATTTGTGAGAAACAACAGGGCGGATCCCACAAAATCGGATATAAAACCTGCAATGCAGATCTTTCCGGAACGCTTCAGGGCTTCCGGGAAAGAGAGTGATGTCGTCTTTCTGGCAGAAAGCCAGAACACCAAAGCATCAATCAAATAGTTGAGGGGGATTAGAATAAGCCATAGGGCGGATGGGAACCAGATGAGCATCCAGAACGGGAACATCACATTGTAGAGGTGGACCTCTTTTTCATCGTTTTGACACATTGTATACTCCCCAAATTGTTATTCAGATAGTGTTACCGAGACCAGAGAGCCTTTGAGTTGGTACCCGATCTTCTGGTAACAGGCGTTGGATGCCGGATATCCGGCATCGGTATAGAGAAGCGCTCGGTAGCCTTTGCTCAGGATCTCTTCAGTAGCCTTCGCCACGAGGATTTCTGCGTAATGGTGCCTGCGGTGGAGTTTCGATGTGAAGACATGAGAGACCGAACAGAAGCCTTCGCTGACAGCATAGGAGCAGAAGGAGACGGGTTTTCCGTCCACTTTCCAAAAGAAGAACGCGCCGTTTTGGATCCTCTCCCGGATCTCAGCGAGATAGGCATCGCGGGAAGCGATATCCATCTGAAGTTCGTTGTGGAAATCCGTGAACCAGTCCGCGAGAAGATCGATGTCTCCTTCTGTGCACCGGTAGAAGGATCCCTCGATAGGAAAAGACGGAAAGACGACATTTTCACATTCATAGGCGAGGAGATGAAAACCGGAATCGATCCGGATCCCCTCTCGTTCACCGAATTTTTGGAGTTTGGAGGCGAAGGAATGTTTTGTGTTGTAGTGATAACCCTCTGTGAGAGGATATCGGGTCTTCAATATGTTCCAGATCTCCTCTGCCGTATCGTCCGGAAGGTCATCCTTTGTCCAGACCCATACGGGATAGACAGGGGAGGAAAAAGTAAGGATGAAGGACTCGTCATCCGTAAGGATGGTATCCAGCGGGGAGCGGAGGATCCGGGCGAGAAGGTTGAATGCCGCAAAATCCTTTTCCAGAAGCGCGGCAACTGAAGGGCGAGCTTCCCCGTGCAGTTCGATCATAGTATCGTTTCTCCTCTCTTCAACGAATCGGTTATCCCTATTATACAGAACGCACAGTGATTTGCACCATTCGAAGGAAAGTTGAAAAATTCCTAATAATCTTAAAAATTCATCAAAAGTCGTATTATTCCGTGATCAAAGCATAGTATGATATAATCGTTAAAGCGCGAAAGCAGTAATCGACCTGAAAAAGGAGGACACATATATGGCAGAAAACAAAGAACTGGACCTCGATCTGGACATTGAGATCCCCACTCTAGAAGCAGAATTGGCAACTTTGGACGAACTCACCGTTGTTCCTAAGGAAGAGACCACCGTATCGACAGGCACCTACCTGCACGAAGAGAGCCTCACTCCTGCGGAAGCAAAGGCAGTTGCCGATCTTTCCGACAAGATCGATATCAGCAACTCCAAAGTCGTTCTTTATTACGGAACCGCATGCCAGAAGGAGATCTCTTCCTTCTCGGATGCCGCTTTGAACAACATCCGCACCAAGGACCTGGGAGAAGTCGGTGACCTGATCACCAACCTGGTCGGCGAGCTGAAGGGATTCAATGCAGAGACCGAAGAGAGCAAAGGCTTCCTCGGACTGTTCAAAAAATCCAGCGCTTCCCTGACTAAACTGCAGGCAAAATACGCCGCAGCGGAGACGAACGTCTCCAGGATCACAAACGTTCTTGAAGATCATCAGAACACCCTTCTGAAGGACATCGTCATGCTGGACAAGATGTATGATGAGAACCTCGAGTACTTCAAGAAACTCACGATGTACATCATCGCCGGCAAAAAGCGCCTCGATCTCGAGAGAAGCACCACCCTGCAGGAACTGAAGGCAAAAGCGGAGCAGAGCGGTCTTGCGGAAGACGCGCAGGCAGCCAATGATTTCGCGAATCTGTGCGATCGCTTCGAGAAGAAAATCGCTGACCTCGAACTCACCAGAAACATCTCCGTACAGATGGCACCGCAGATCCGCCTGATCCAGAACGGCGATACCCTGATGGTCGAGAAGATCCAGTCTACCATCATCAACACCATTCCTCTCTGGAAGAACCAGATGGTATTGGCACTGGGGCTTGCCCATAGCAAAGAGGCTATGGAAGCTCAGAGCGCAGTCAGCAACCTGACCAATGAACTCCTGAAGAAGAACGCCGAGACCCTGAAGCAGGGATCCATCGCCATCGCCGAGGAGAGCGAGCGCGGTATCATCGACATCGAGACCGTCAAAGAGACCAACCGCAAGCTCATCGAGACTTTGGATGAGGTCCTGAAGATCCAGGCTGACGGACGCAAGAAACGTCAGGATGCCGAGAACGAGCTCGGACACATCGAAGCAGAACTCAAGACCAAACTTCTTGAGATCAATGACTAATCTAGAAAAGGTTAAAGTGATATGAACGAAAAAAGACCTTTCATCCGTGGAACCGGATGTTTGAGCATCGTCGCTCTTGTCGTTCTGTATCTGATCGTGAGGAGCCTGCTCCCCCACCTTTCCACGATCCTCCTCTACGGGATCACCCTGGTGTTCCTGGCGCTGATCGCATTTGTCGTAGCGCTCATGATCATCTCCTTCAAATCCAACAACAAGGAGAAGGCAGAGAAACTGGCAGCGGAAGGGATCACGGAGCTCAGCGATGAGAACGCGACTGTCATCAACAATGCCAGCGCGAGCCTGATCGCTCTTCGCGGAAGAGTGGCAAGGATCAGCAACAGCGAGATCCGCGCAGCGGGCAATGCGGTCTGCGAAGAAGCGGACAAGATCCTGCAGGCGCTGAAGAAGAACCAGAAGCAGATCCCGACAGCGAGACAGTTCTGGAACTACTATCTCCCTTCCCTTGGCACTATCGTGACCAAGTTCGAGAAGATCGAGAAGAGCGGTGTACCGGATGACAAGATGACCGAAAAGGTCCTCACCTATCTGAAGGACATCAAAGTCGCTTTGGAGAAGTTGTACAAGAGCCTCTTCGATGACGACAAACTGGATCTCCATGTGGAGATGGAAGCCATGAAGATGGCGATGCAGAGAGACGGACTTATCAACAACGATGAGACGGAAGTCAAAGACGGAGAAGAGTCCATCAATTTGACGCTCTAATTCCTCATATAAAAGGCGCGAGCTCCCCGTGAGGGGAGCTCATCGTTTGTCCAGGGAACAATTCAATTGCGGATATCTGTTGTGATCTCTTTGCCGGTCAGCGCATGGCCGTCCTCAATTGAGATTTCTACCATGATATAACCGGGGTCGTCATAGATCTTTTCGATCTGGTACACGTTTCCTTCACAATACAGGGTGGAAGCGTTTTCAAAATAACTTCTGGTGAAAGCGTTATTGAGAAAGGTGATGGTGTTCGGTTTGGACAGAAGGACGCCGTGGTCCCAGATGTCATCAGAGTAGTCTGCGATGAGGAGAGGAAGGTGTTCATACAGGATGAGGTCCTCACTTTCTTCCGGGACAGAAAGATCTTTCGTTTCCGGCGCGATAAAGTAGAACTCCTTCCCGGCTTTCCCGCAAACAAGACCTTTTCCATTCACGAAATAGGCGACATCATGGAAAAGAGATTCATCCTCTGTGGTGAACAGATATAAAGTGTCTTCTTCATAAATACCATTAAGAAGGTCCTGCCGCACGGCAGCCGCGCGCTCCGCGTGGAGGACTGCGTCAAAACGCGCCAGGAAAGGAAAGTCGGTGGTCATTCCATTTTCGGAACACCAGAGCGCTACATACAGTCCCCGGAAAGCGCTGGTCCCCGGACTGATGACCTTGCTGTAGGTGCCCCTGTTTTCCTCGAAAAAAGCGGTGTCTGTGAGGATCTCGAACTGGTCGGAATAATGAGCCATGCTCTCGTGTTTTTGAAGAAGCGCAGGGGAAAGGTCCAGGATCTGCAAAACAGCCAGAGCGAGAACCAAGAAATTGCCCAGGGACTTTGCGGTCATACGGTGCGCGATGTAGACGACGCAGAAGAGGTACACAAGATAGGTCACGGGCCAGAACATGCGACCGCTGCTACGGAAGGTACTGCACAGTTCATACAGTTTCCGGGGAAGAGAAATATTGATGAAAGCGGAGTTGTTCGCGATCACGGTCGTCGAGACGGCGAACAGCGTGAGAAGGAAGCAGACCAGCAAAAGACCGGGATGTTCTTTCGCGTAGCGCAGCGGTTTTGACTTTTTGAAAGAAACGATAAGATGTATACTGATGGATAGAAATGTCAGAAGAACAGCCAATCCCCAGTAGTTGAAACCTTCATAGGTCCCGAATCCCTGGGGCAAAGCGGGGAGAAACAGTGACCAGTGGATCCCGGTGAGGCTGCTGGGGTTGAAGATGGCGTTCACATTCATCGTGAAGAATCCATACCCGTAAGACGTTCCTGAGGATCCGGTGGAAAATGCCCCGACGCTGTACAGTGTCAGAACAGAGAGAACAAGGCATCCGACCATACAGAGGAAAGTCCGGATCTTTTCTTTTTTCTTCCCATTATCGAGGAGATCCGCGAAAAAGACGGCATAGATCATGGGAAGAAAGTAGGTGTGGATCAGAGGAGTCACAACAGAGAGAAAGATCCAAAGACCATAGTGCTTTTTCTGTTCCTTTTGGTGAGAGAAATAGCAGTAAAGCGCGAAAAGGATCAGGTAGTGCGCCGTGAGGGATGTATGGCGAAATGCGCGCTCCATCATCACCGGACTGAAGACGAAAAAGAGAGCGCCGCCCAGAATCGAGAAAATATTGTCAAGAAAAATTGACAAGAGCAGTGCGGAGACACCGCCCTGAAGGACAAACGAAGTAAAGACAAACAGCCCGAGATACTGGAATTGCTCTGGAAGGATCGGATCCAGAAGACGGAACAGGATGGCAAACAGAGGGATCGAATCGGAATAGACGACGGAAGCCCCTTCGGGAGCGTTCATGCTCTCCGATATTCCGAGAGGGAACGACAGAGGCGCTGAACGGTAGAAATTCCATCCGGCGTAGTGCTGGATGATATCCCTTTCCACATATCCTCCCCGGACATAGGAGAGGTTCGTAGGGTCGAGCGCGGAAGGCGTGAACACGACAAAAAAAGCGACAGCGCCGATAAGTGCGCCGCACAGGAATAAGAAGGATCGACTGTGTTTTTTGTCTTTTCGCATCATACAGGAAGTATAACAAAGAGAAATTCAAATAACAACAAAGCGAAGGAACCGCAAATGCCGGCAAAGAAAGGACAGAAATTGGATAGGAAGGTCATATCCGCGTTGATATTGGCCTTCTTTCTGTCTGCGTGCTGTTTCCTTCTGGCATTTGCTTTGAATGATATTGGGGCGTTCGGAAACAACACGGTCCTGATCTCTGACATGAAGAAACAGTACATCGCTTTTTATTCCGCTTTGCGGGAGGGGAGGTTCCATGCCTACAGTTTTGAGATCGGGCTGGGGACACCTACGGTGGCTTTGTTTGCCTACTATCTCTCGTCTCCCTTCTCGCTGCTGATCTTTCTGTTTCAGGCGGAAAGACTGCCGACCGCGATCTTTTTCATCATCCTCCTGAAAGTCGCCTGTTCCGCCGTTACCTTCTGTTGTTACCTGATTCGGAAGGAAAAGGCGGAACCGATACAGGCGGTTCCATTTGCTCTGTGCTATTCCCTGATGTCCTTTGTTTTCTTCTACTTCATCAACCAGTTCTGGCTGGACGCTTTGATCTGGCTGCCCCTTTTGATCCTGTCACTGGATGAGATCCTCGAGAGGAAGACTGTTTCAAAGACCATCGTTCTTCTCGCGGTTCTCTTTATTTCCAATTACTACATCTCCTACATGACGGGAGCATTCACCGCTCTCTATCTCCTCTATACCTGTTTCTGCCGGAAGATCGGGTGGAAGGATTGTATTGTCGCTGTGGGAAGGCTGGCTCTTTCCGCCGTCATAGCCTTCTGCTGTGCCGGTTTTTTGCTGATCCCGACTTTTTACCAAATGATCTCTTCACTGAGCGGATCCTATGACGGATACGGAACCGTAAACTACACGCCGAAACAGATGGTCCTGAAGCTCTTCATCGGGTATTTCGACAGCATCGGAAACTATGCGGCTCCCACGATCTTCTGCGGGACGCTGGTCCTGATGCTGACAGTTTTGTATTTTTTCAACGGATCGATAAGCAAAAGAGAGAGGGTCGGGAGCGCCGTCTTCCTGGGTTTCCTCATGATCTCCACATATCTTCCGTTTCTGGATAAGGTCTGGCACGGATTCGCGTATCCCAACGCGTTTGCCTATCGGTATGCTTTTTGCATCTCCTTCCTTCTGGTGACACTTGCTGCCCGGTCCTATCTTCACATCGGAAAGGTTCCCAAAGAGACCCTGCTGGCAGCATTCGCTGTACCGGTGGTGCTCCTTGTTTTCATTTCGAAATTGCTTCGGAACGTATCACCTTACACGGCGGCAGCGGAGATCCTTTTCACCGCAATATATCCGTGTTTTCTCCTTTTCAGGAGAAAAGAGAAACAGGAAAGAAGAGCGCTGACTGCCCTTCTTCTCCTCCTGGTCTGTGCAGAGATGAGCCTCAACGGCGCATTGGTCCTGAAGGGAGTGGACGCACAGAACGAGTTTCCTCTCTATTCGCAGTATACGGAGTATCATCAGAGGATGGAGGATATCCTGAAGGATACGGATCCTTTCGTGAGGAAGGCTTATGTCGACGACGAACGGCTGAATGCCGGGATGGAGATCGGGTTTCTGTCCCCGTCTCTGTTTTCTTCCGCCTATGATCCAATCGTGGCGGACACGGTCAGCAAGATGGGGTATGGAAAAGCCTCCAAACAGTACTGGTATGAAGCCGGATATAAGGAGACGGACCGGCTTTTGGGGATCGGATACAGGCTGGAAGCGAAGAAAGAGGGATCCGAGGAGAGTCCGGTCATTGCAGATATCTCGGTGGAAAAACTCGAAGGTGCGTGTCCGCTCGGTTTCTTCATTCCCAAAGAACGGATCGGGGAGATGATCAACAGCGGAGAGGATCATGCGCAGAGTCAGATCCACGCTTTCCTTGAGACGGCGAAGCCGGAAGAAAATCCGATCCGGGATCTGCAGATGGAGGGGTCGACCCTGAGGGGAACGATCTCAGCGCCTTCTGTCGGCGCGGTGTGGTTCTCCATCCCCGCTCAAAGAGGGTGGAGGGCGTTTGTGGATGGGAAAGAAGTTCCGGTCTATACGAGCATGGATTATTTCATCGCGGTGCCGGTAGGAGAGGGAGATCACGCGGTGGAATTGAGATACCGCACACCGATGCAGACCGCAGGGATCGCGATCTCCGCAGTGGGGATCCTCCTGACGTGCTGTTTGGTCTGGACCGAAAGAAGGAAAGATTTCTCAAAAAGATAAGTGATACAATATAAGGACTACAGGAAGGGAAATCCCAAAGATGTCAGAAGAAAAGAAAGCGAAGATATCCATCATCGTTCCCTGTTTCAACGAACAGGAAGTGCTGCCTCTCTTTCTGGAGAAGGTGACGGAAGTGATGAAATCGATGGGTCATCCTTATGAACTGCTCTTTATTGATGACGGTTCCAAAGACAGGACTCTCGGACTGCTTCAGGAATGGGCGGAGCAGGATGAACAAGTCAAGTACCTGACTTTCTCGAGGAACTTCGGGAAAGAGGCGGCGATGTACGCCGGGCTGTGCAACGCCAGCGGAGATTATGTCGCTGTGATGGACGCGGATCTGCAGGATCCGCCAGAACTGCTTCCTCAGATGGTCCGTATCCTCGAGGAAGAGGATTACGACTGTGTTGCCACTTGCAGGGAGACCAGAAAGGGCGAACCTCCGGTTCGGAGCTGGTTCGCGAAGAAGTTCTATCAGATCATGAACAGGATCTCGGACGCGGACATACGGGACGGCGCAAGAGATTACAGGCTCATGAAGAGAAAGATGGTGGATGCCATCGTTCGCATGACGGAATACAACCGTTTTTCAAAGGGAATCTTCGGATGGGTAGGATTCAGGACCTATTGGCTCCCCTACGGGAATGTGGAGAGAGCAGCGGGTCAGAGCAAATGGAGCTTCTGGAAACTGTTCCGGTATGCGCTTGAAGGTTTCATCAATTTCTCCCATGTGCCCTTGAGCATCGCTTCCTGGTTTGGTTTCTTCATGACGGGTCTCGCGTTCGTGATGCTGGTGTTCATCGTGGTGAGGAAACTCCTGTTTGGCGACCCGGTAGCAGGCTGGGCTTCCACGATCTGCGTGATCATTTTCATCGGAGGGATCCAACTGTTCTGCACCGGTGTGATGGGACAGTATATCGCAAAGATCTATTCCGAAACGAAGAACAGACCGCACTACATCGTTGCGGATTCCAATTTGGACGATGTGAAACAAGGCTGAGAAAATCTGCTGTCGAAGGAGCGCGCGAATGAGCGTCAATTGGTTCCAGAAAAGTCTATATAAGGTATTCTGTGTCTGCTTTGCCCTGCTTTATGCGTGGATCTCCTGGCTCTGCCTGAGAGAACCGCAGATCAAGCCCATGGATTACACAGTGATCCTAACCTGTGCGGTGGTCGTTGGGGCAGTGTGCCTGCTGATGTACCGGTACTTGTACCGGAGGGAATACAGAAGAGCGCGGTCGATCGGTTCGACCAACCGGGATGTTCTCAATCTGGGCATCTTCTTTCTGATCTATCTTCCGATCCAGATCTATGTGGCTTCCCAGATGTATTCGATCCGGGGCACGAGCTGGGATTTCAACTCCGTCGCGGGGTACGCTATGGATTACGCGATGGCGGAGGACGTCAGCAACTATCGCGAGATGATGAGGGGAACATCCGCCGCTTACTATTTCAGCATGTGGCCGAACAACATCCCTCTCTATATCCTTCTCGGCAAAGTGTTCCGGCTGTTTGCGGGGACGGGGATCAGCCTGAATGCCGTGGGGATCGGGCTGAATATCCTTGCCATCGACATCGCCATCCTCTTTCTGTATCTCAGCGTGAGGAAAGCGACAGGGACTTCCTGCGCCGCTTGTGTATCGCTGTTCCTTGCGGCTCTTCATATTCCTCTTCTCATCTATGTGCCGATCTATTACACGGATACCCTGACTCTTCCTTACCCTATCATAGGTTTCTATCTTTGGCTGAAGGCAAAAGAGGAAATGGGTACTGGAAAGATGGGCAAAGCCCCGATCTACGCCGTCCTCATGGCTGCCCTTCTGGGAGTCGGAGCGGTGCTGAAACTGTCCGTCCTCTTTTTCCTGATCGCGGCAGCGGTAGATGGGTTGGTATCCATATCTTTCAAACGCGGGGTCGTGCTGGTCATCGCCATTTTGGTGGTCGGTATCGGGCTCTACATGCTGCTGAACCAAGCTTGTTTGGACTCCAACATGGTCGTTTCTGATGAGGAAGGATGTTATATACCCAAACTCCACTGGGTCATGATGGGGTTGCAGGGCAAAGGCAATTACTACGATCCGGACTATCAGCTGACGCTTTCGGTTCCCGAGGAGGGGAGAGACGAGTTGGTTCGGACGATGATTCGAATTCGTTTGGAGAATTACGGCTTCAAAGGGATGATGGACCACTTGTACAGAAAGATTTCTTTCGTATGGTCAGAAGGAACCTATTATTCCTCGTTGAAGATAGACCGGGATAGGAACGGAGTCAGTTGGATCGATACTTATGTCAATTGGACAGGAAGCCAATTTACTCCATATGCAGAGTACTGCCAGGGGCTGCTGTTCCTGAACTATATCTCGTTTGTGGTCGCTGCGGGTACCATCGTATTGAGCAAGCCGAAAAGAAACCAACTTCTCACAGTGGCTCTCATAAGCATCTTCGGAGTGTTCCTGTTTGAATGCATATGGGAGGCGAGAAGCCGGTATATCTTCAACTATCTTCCCGTTTTCCTCACTGTGACCTGTTCCGCTTGGGGCAACATCCTCAACAGAAGGAAGCAATAACAAAACACAACGAGAAACAAAATCGCCTCGCACCGCAAGTTTGGTGTGAGGCTAGTTTTTTGGGAAAACCGGAGATCATTCCAGACCGCGCTTTGCCGATCTCGCAAGAAAGAAGATCAGGCAGAGGAAAGAGAGAAGGGACAGGATATCCGTTGCGAGGTAGAGGACGGATTCCCGATATCGAATTTCAACGGTTCCGCTGGATGCGTTCTCCGGGATCGGGACTCGAACGATCCCTGTATCGCTGTGTATCGTTTTGCAGGTGATGCCGTTCACGGTAGCTACATATCCGGGATAATAGTTTAAAGGCACGTCGATATGGAGCCCCTCTCCTTCAGATGGTGCCGAGACCGAATAATTGAAGACGAGGGTCGGTCGGGATGAGAGGACATCGACTGAAAGATCCCTGCCGTTGGATTCGAAGGGCTCTCTGGAAGAGCAGTCGTTTCCTTCGAAAAGATAGAGAGAATCTGTCTGAAGAGGCATATTGTCGTCGGTAAACACTCTGGTCTGAGGCAAGTAAGTCCGATAGAAAAGGAAGGAAAACAACAGACAACCCAAAAGGAGGAACGGATATAGGAACGTTTGCTTTGAAAGCAGTTTGGAAAAGCCTTCCGCCGCGCAGAGGGACAGCAAAAGGATCACCAGCATGTTGAAGCGCCACACGAACTGGAAGGAACGGAAGAAAGAGAACACCGGAAGATCCTGCAGGGAACTCCAGGGTATGATATCCGACATGAGGAGAAGGATGAACAAGCCTGCAAATAAGCATCCTTTGCCAAAGCGTTTCGATTCATCGGAGGAACGATCTTTCCTGGTTGGAACAAGTAGAAGGAGGCTTCCGACAAGGATCAGAATGCCGGGAGTCTTGGTGATGCTGTGACCGGAAGAGAAGGAAAGAAGACCTTTGTAGGTCTCACCGGACGCCGCTCCTTCCAGCAGCAGGTCGAAGATGTCCGCAAGTGAAAGGGAAGTCCGGAAGAAATCCGGATAGTCCGAACGAGCCTGTAAAGGAAGGACAAAGTGTGGGAAAGAAGGATGCCTGTGTACCCTACGGTGAGGGTGAGCCACCCGGATGGATGCTCCCGAAGGACCTGGACAAGACCGCAGAAAACCAGAGGGAAGAAGACCAGCGCGCAGCTCTCACCGATCGCAGCCCGTGTGTAGATATCCAGCAGTCGGTATGTAGATAAAGTGTATAGAAAGGTTGCAGCCAGTCCAATGTTTGCGGATCCGGATAGGAACCGGTAGGAATAGTATGCGGTGAAGAAGGTCGCAAGATTGAGAAGAAACATGAGGACCTTCCAGCACGTGGTGATGTCCAGCGAAAAGGCGTTGTGGAGCACAGCCGGGATGAGGAGGAAGAAGTCACAATAAAAGAGAGGGGAGCCATATCCGTAGTTATTGAATCGTTCTGGATAGATCCTCACAGGAAAAGCACCTTTTGACAGCGCGTCAGAAAGGGAAACGATGCGGTATAAATGGAAACCGAGATCGTGCCCCGAATGTGTCCCTGAGGAGAGGAGAGGCACTGAGGACAGGATCATCGAGAACAGGAAGACCAGGGCAAATAGGAGGTGTTGTTTTTTGTTGCTCGTATCAATCATCAGGATCAATATCCTTTCTTTCGGTCTACGATATTTCGCAAAGGTCTTCCGCTTGTATAGTTGTCGAAGTTTTCGGTCAGGATATTCACGACCCGGTCGAGAGTACCTTTGAGGAGATAGTTTCCGGAAGCGTGGGGAGTGATGAGAACATTGTCCATATCCCAAAGCTCATTATTCGGATCGAGAGGTTCAGGGTCCGTGACGTCCAGAGCTGCACCTGCGAGTTTTCCGGACTTTAAAGCGTCGATTAGGGCAGCGGTATCTACAGCGCTTCCTCTTCCGACATTGAGGAGATAAGCTCCGTCTTTCATGAGGGACATCCTACGGGCGTCCATGATCTTTGCCGTTTCATCATTTCCAGGGACGACCATGGCGACGACATCCGCTCTAGGCAAAACATCATCCAGATGATCGACAGTGTATTGTTCATCAAACCATTCCGGTTTTTCTTTGTTCGTTCTGCGGACTCCGATCACGTAGGCTCCAAGGGCTTTCATCTGTTTCGCGTACATGCTTCCGATATTTCCCATTCCCAATACGACGATAGTGGATTCCGATACCGCCTGCACATTTCCCATGATCTTCCAGACATGGTTTTCCTGATTCCGGGAATACTGGGGAAACCGGCGAAGGAGACTGAAGGTGAAAGCTGTCATGTGTTCAGACACGGCGAGGCCGTATGCGCCGACAGCATTTGTGAGGATCACATCTTCGGGAAGAGCATCTGCCCGGAAATAGCGGTCCGCACCTGCGGAGGACAGCTGGAGCCACTCCAGTTTTTTCGCATGGGGAATGAGTTCCGGAGGGATGTGCCCCAGGATGATGCTGACGTCTTCCACATCTTCGGGGAGAAGTTCCGAAACGCCTTTTACTTTCAGGATCATGGATGCCTTATGTGCGATATCCTCAAGTTTCTTCTGCTGCTCGTCTTTGAGAGGGACGGTGACCAATACCTTCTTTTCCATAGTGACCTCGCTTTCTTCCAACAGTATACCCACAATCCAAGCACACATACAAGAAAGCGGAGCGCAAAGGGATTGGAAGAAACCTTCCGGCTGTTATACAATGTTGGCATAGTTCATTTATGGGAGATCGCAAGGTGCCGGAAAAAAGCAGACAGGTGAAATATGATCTGATCAGGGCTGTTGCCATGGTCTTTGTCGTTCTGCTTCATCTTTTGGGTCACATCCAGGCGGAAACCGGTACTGTGAAATGGTGGGGGAAGGAAGCAGCGATGCTTCTCACCTCCTCATGTAACGGACTGTTCTTCCTGATCAGCGGCAGATTCAATCTGAACCGAAAAAGCACGAATGACATCGGAAGGTTCTATCGGAAGAGAGCGGTCACGATCCTGATCCCGTTCTTCATCAGTTCTCTGATCTGCTTTGTTGTTGAAGACCGGGCAAACGGAGCAAACAGAAATTATCTGAGATCTTTGATCACAGAATTTCCGGGCACACAGTACTGGTTCGTTTATTTCCTTGCGGGACTGCTCTTTTGGGCACCATTCTTCGCTTCGATGATGGCGGAACTGCCATTGAGAAAGAAACTCATCCTCACAGCAGGGGTTCTGGCATTCCAGACTGTGTTTGTCGCTTTGAAGGATATGGGGATCTATCCCGGATACGAACTGCCTTTGACCGGGTGGGCACTGTTTTTCCTGGTGGGAAGTTTTGCGGACAGCATTCCCGACATATGGAAAAAACGGGTGATCCTCCTGGGAGCCTTGTCCTATTGCCTGTCGGTCCTGCAGTCCGGATTTCTTCCCCAGGCGAGCAGCGGGCTCCAGGATCTGTCCCCAAGGTATTTCCTGACTGTGCTGGCTCTCTACTACGGGCTGCAGCGAGTCCGAATCGCCCCAAAGGCGGAAAAGGCAGTCACATGGTTCGCTGGTTACAGTTATTACGTCTATCTGTTCCACAATATGGTCCTGTTTCTTTTCTTTTCGGAGAAGGTCGGGATCTACGATGGACTGATCACCAAAACTGGGACGATACTATTCCTGATCCTGGCGGTCGCGACCTGTTTTGCGGTATCGGTCCTGATAGGGACAGTGATCGAAAAACTGGTTATAGTTCCTTTAAAAAAGAATCTGAACGCGAAAAACTGACAGCCGAGGCTGTCAGTTTTTGTTGGAGGTCATCTTATCCGATGATCAGATAGTTCGATATTCCTTTGTAGTTTTTATACGCAAAACCTATGAGATAATAAGAGGATCCAGATCGCTGGAAGGTGTAGACATTGGTCTGGACCTCGCGAGCGATATCCTGGACAGCATCCATTGGAACTGCTGAAGAATTGCCGGACTCGATCAGGATCGCGTTCGCCGGATCATCGGAATAAAGGGGATCCAGAAGGTTCAGCATCCACAGTTCATAGACCCCGTCGCCTTTATCAAGGACAGCCCAGGGATACAGGAAGGTGGACGGTCTTCCCTGACCGAAGGAGATCACCAGTTCTTTTTCGGTGTCGATCAGGAAGGGACTGAAATCCTCAGAAGTCCAGCTGGAGGAAAGAGAGGCATAGGGACCAAACACTGCCTTTACGCCGGCATCGATCTGAGAGATCGGGAGCGCATACATGAACTCGTCTTCGATGGGCTCAAAAGAGTCCTGCAGATAAGCCGTTGCCGCAAAGAATTTGCTGGCATTGGACAACTGGGAAGAGGAGATGAATTCTTCCGGGTCGCTGTTGAACAGATCAGCAATCGCCTGCATCTTCATCATATCCTGATAATCGCATTCGACTTTGCTGGAGGGGAACTCTGCTTCCAGACTCTCCGAATAGGGATTTTCATCCTTGTTGTCCGGCTCCGGATCTTCCACGACCGTCTGGTCGGGAGCAGGCTTCACCGAGGAGTCCGGCTTGGACGGGGTGTTGCTGGGCTGCTCATAGTAGTGCTGATCGTATTCCATGTCCTTTTGACAGCTGACTAGACTGAAAGTCAGGAGGAGCAACAGAAGCACGCTTAGAAATCGTTTGGTCATATTTTATTCCTCTTTTGACGTGTCAACGACCTTGATCACGTGGTTCAATGGAGAAGTGTTCTCCGGTATCGTATATTTCCAAAACGTTCCGTTTTCCGTTTCCTCTTCTTTTTCAAATCCAAGGGAGGAATAATAATCGGAGACGATCCGGTTCTTTGCGGTGGGATAATACCATCCGGTGATGGTGGCCCCGCCGTTATCTTTTACTTTTTTTACCAGTTCATCGAACATGGCATATTCCAGATCCCGCTTGAAGACCCGGCAGGACATGATCCATAGTTCCAGATCCCAGGTCACAGGATCGGTCTGATCCGCTACGATGCAGGAGACGATCCCGTTGTCGCCGAAGCGGTCTTCCAACCTTCCGGAGAGCGTTATGAATTTCGGATCTGATGCGCGTGCCATCATCTCTTCGGGCTGGTATCTCCTCGTGGTGAGATTGAACTGGTTGGTCTTGTTCGCGAGCTGGGTGACGCGTTCCAACTGCTCTTTCTTAAACGGACCGATGAAAGCCCTCATCTCCAGAGACTCAAGGTAAGCATTGTAATCCGTGAAAGACTGCGCGCTTTGTTCGCGCTTCCTGTTGTCCTGATACATTTTTGCGCGGGACAGGTCGTCCTTGGAAAGAGACGTGACTTCGAAATAACCGGCAGCGGAGACAGTTTCAGCGAAACGCTCCGGAACCGTCAGTTCAGGGACTGCGCAATCCAGAGAAGAATCCCGGACGATCTTGCGCTCAGCAGGGTTGTCATCCACAAACACGAGGGAATCTGTCCCGATGTTCAATTCTTTTGCGGAGGCTTCCAGATTCAAAGGCTTCGGATCCCAGTTCGCGCGGAAGGAGAGAAAATCCTCAACAGCCAAAAGGGAGGAAGGATGAGTGAATCCCGATCTTGCGATGTCGTCCTCATTTTTGGAGCAGATCCCGAGGATCACTCCGATATGGGAAAGATCCTTCGCATACTGCTGTACGTCGGAGTAAGCGATGCCTGCAGGGGATTCATAGCCGAGTTTGATCCCTTCCAGCCCGTCATCGCCGATGACACCGCCCCAAAGGGTGTTGTCCAGATCCAGAAAGAGAGCTTTCTTGTTCTTCCCGAACACAGACTTGATGATGTTTGCCGCCTGGAAGGCGACGAACGGGATGTAAGATGGGGCTTGACCGTATTTGTAGCCGTTGTAATAGTTGGGGTCTGAGAAGGACTCGATCCCGTTCCATGCAGCGGCATATTCATAATCCAGAAGAAGCAAAGAAGGAGTGTCCTCAGCAGTTTGTGCGAAAGCTTCGTTCAGCCTGCGCACAAAACGGACTTTTCCCGAGGAGAGCCATCCCTCGGCGTTTCCCATGGCGCGGACACGGGGAAGATCGAAGTTGTTCTGGATGATCGGACAATTGTAGGCTGCAAGACCATTCCAGACTGAACGGAACCGGGAGACCTCGGCTTCCAGTTTCCGGTCAACAGAGCCTCTGTCTTCACCGGGAACAGGCAGGTTCTGTATGGAGTGGAAAGAGGTGTTGACCCAGATCACATCAGGAGCAAATTCTTTCAGATCCGGATTCTCAAAAACAGAGTCCTCATAGAACCGGTTGTATCCTCCCTCATAAAAGACCGGTTTGATCCCGTATGAGAGAAGGAAGACTTCCAAAACGGATTTCAGTTCCCCTATCGTGGTACCGGAAAGGATCGCGACCTTCTTTTCCAGGAGATTCTCCTGCTGAAGAAGTTCGCGTTTCAGCGAGCGCTTTTTGGTAAGTATCGTATTTGCATCAAAAGGGTATTGAAGCATCGTTTCGTCCTTTCCAATTGGGAAGTGTACGACTGCATTTTATCACATTAGTATGAAAAAGACTATTCGCTCCCGTTTGACCCTGTCCGTTACAGGTCGTACAATGTATTAAGCAACGAAAGAAGGATGTTCACTATGCTTTTGATATTGCTCATTATTGGAATCGCGATCCTCATCTTTTTCTTTGGAGCCGCATTTCTCTGTTACAAGACTGGGTTGATCCGCAGGGACAAATATGACCGGAACTATGTGCCGGAGAGGGACGACGACGCTCCGATGAGTCCGCACGCGTCGGAATACCGCAGGAGGTCAAAGGAATACAACAAGTGGTGGAACGCACAGGATCTTCAGAGGCTGGAGATCCTTTCGGAGGATGGACTCCGTTTAAAGGCGGGATTCTTGCCTGCGGATCAGGAGACGGACAGGTTGGCGATCGTCGTGCACGGACATCACTGCTGTGCCGGCGAGGAAGGGTTCATCTCCAAGATGTTCCACGATGAAGGTTTCCACGTTTTGGCAATGGACCAGAGGAGCCACGGAGCAAGTGAAGGCACACACATCACCATGGGATACCGGGAGAGCAGAGATATCAAAAAGTGGGCTGAACTGATGGCGGAGAAATACCCGGATTGCAAGATGCTCCTCTATGGTGCCTCTATGGGAGGAGCTACAGTCTGCATGGCATCTGAACTGGATCTTCCGGAACAGATCAAATGCATCATATCGGATTGTGCTTACACCAGTGCACGGGGAGTATTCACGGTCGAGATGTACCGGGCATACAACTGGCTTCCCTGCAAGGAGTTTATATTAGAGATGTGCTCAAGGATCAGTGAGTTGTTTGGGAAATTCAATTTCAACGACTCCGATCCGGAGAGAGCGGTAGCTAACGCGAAGCTGCCTATGCTTTTCCTCCACGGCACAGAAGATAAGCAGGTGCCGAAGGAGATGGGACAGAGACTATACGATGCTCATCCGGGAAAGAAGGAGATTCTTTTCTTTGAGGGATCTGGGCATAATGTGAGTTTCTTCCATGATGAAGACCGGTACAGAAAGGCATGCATTGAGTTTTTTGAAGGTTGCGAATAATTATGACCTTGAGACAGAGAAGAGGAGAGTAATGGAAGAGACAGACCGCGAAACCGAAGTGATGAGGAAGGAAGAAAACACTGAAGCAAAGCCCAAAAGACACGAGAACAACATAACGTTTTCCGTATCTGAAAGGACGTTGCAGATGATGGACAGTTCAGTGAGGAATCTCTTAAAAGGGAATGTCTCCGACTCTGTAGATGTTTCGGAGTTTGACTAATTGCGAACTGCCAGAGAAGAAAACAGGCGCGGAAGAGCAGTTTGAGCCTCCGCGCCTGTATTAATAAGCAATGATATTACAAATTGTATAATTTGGTATATTTCTCGGTGAGATAATCCGTGTAGTATTTCGCAGAGAACGGTTCACCGGTGATATCCGGGACATAAGTGCCGGGTTTCTTCAGGCAGCCGAAGCGATAGATACGCTCAGCGAGCCAGTCCAGTATAGGCTGCAGATCGTTTGCGGCGATCAAGCCGTCGAAATCCAATTCCTTACGCAGGGTGTTCAGAATCTGTGCGCTGTATGCAGTCCCCAGTGAATAGGTCGGGAAGTAACCAAAACTACCCTGGCTCCAGTGGACATCCTGGAGGCATCCTTCACTGTCATTAGGAACGGTGACGCCAAGATACTCTTTATATTTCTCATTCCAGGCGGCGGGGATATCCTCGACCCTGAGAGTGCCTTCAAAGAGTTGTTTCTCGATCTCGTAGCGGATCAGGATATGGAGAGAATAAGTCAGCTCATCTGCTTCGGTACGGATGAGGGAAGGCTCAGCGCGGTTTACACAACGATAAAGATCTTCTGCGGTATGACCTGCGGTCTGCTCCGGAAACAGTTCCTGGAACTTCGGCCAGAGGACGGAAATAAAGGATTCGCTCCTCCCAACGAAGTTTTCCCAGAAGCGGCTCTGGCTCTCGTGGAGCGCCATGGAAGCACCTCCGGAAAGGCAGTTGTAGTCATAATCGGGATTAACGTGAAGCTCATAATTGGCGTGTCCGCCCTCGTGGATAACACTGTAGAGGGAAGCGATCGGATCGTTCTCATAATAATGAGTAGTGATCCGGACATCCTGGGAGCAGGTGCCGGAAGTGTAGGGGTGCTCCGTTTCTGCAATGACGCAGTGATTCTTGTCAAGGTGGAAGAGATCCATGACCAGATCCGAGAATTCTCTCTGTACTTCGATCGGATAGGAGACTTTGAGCCAGCTGTTGTCCGGTTGTTCCTTCTCGCGGATCTTCGCGATCAGGGGGATGAGGGTGGCTTTCACTTCGTCAAAGAACTTGTCATAGTATTCACGGCTCGTTCCCTCCTCGTGCTCGTCGAGAGCAACGTCATAGGGGTCCTTGTCCGGATCCGTGAGGGATGCGAAACGTTTTTGGGTGTCGAGAATCTTCTGAATATAGGGAGCAAAGGACGCAAAGTCGTTGTCCCGTTTTGCTTTGATCCACGCCACATTGGCATCATTCATGAGTTCCTGATATGCCATGAACTCCTCCATGGGGATCTTGTCTAGTTTGCGGTAACTCTCGCGCAAAAGTTCGGCGCGGCGGAAGTACTCCTCACCGGCTTCTTCCTTATTCTCATAGAGAGTTGCTACGGCTTCTTTCAATTCGGGAGAAGTCTCCAATTTGAAGGATTCTCCGGAGAGGATGCCCAATGCGACACCTCTGCAGGCATAGCTTTCGGGAGGGGCGACGGTGGAAGCGTCGTTCGTTATGATCGCCATCGCATGATGGTAGGCATATTGCATTCTTTCGATGTTGTCGAGGGCCTGTTTCGCAGTATTGATATCCATAAAAGAAGGATCCTTTCTAACTATTATTCCAGAAATCATCTTACCACGGTTGCCTTGGAGGGACAAGAAACAAGAAAACAGCTCAACCGAACTTGTGGTTGAGCTGTAAGTTTCATATAAGGTGTTATCACGGAGTGATGGTCACTGTGTCGCCGAGCTCTTCGCGGACGATTCCAACATAGGAGCGACCGGTGTTGACTTCGATCTCCTCAAGTTCATTGATGGACTTGGTTTCCAGATCTTCAACGGTGCCGTGATAGAAGGACAGGGTGGAACTGTAGTCGCCCTTGACCCATACGCACTTTTCATAACCGCCGTTGGAAACATAGTATGCTTCGCCACCGGTGGTGTAGTCGTACTTCGGCAGACCGCCTGCATAACTTTCACTTCCCGGATAGACATCGCGGTGAGCGATAACGATAAATACGTTCTCGAACTCGAGCATTTCTGCGTTGTTGGCGTCATAACGCTGATTGCTGTGCTGCCATGCTGCGTACATCTCGGTGTCTTCGTCATAGCGGAAATCTCCGTCGTAGCCGGGGGAGAAGTCCCATGTGATCCTGGAGCAGGACCCGGAAAGAGGCGTAGTCTTGGTACCTTCTTCGACAAAGTTGAACGCAGAGTTCGTATTGTCGGATTTGGTACGCATCTGTGTCGCTTCGATTCCGTTTTCGATCAAAGAAGCGGAGGTGAAGTAGGTGTGCTCCGTGTTGTAACGACCAACCCTGGACTTATCCTGCCAGATCGCGGTGCGGAAAATGTTCGCATCCAGTGTGCGGAAGTTATTTTCTGCGATCGCAGCATCTGCGAACACGGAAGTTCCGATGTGGACGATGATCGGGTCGAAAGGATAAACAAGTTCCATAAACTGGTTACGCAGAGAACGGACAGAGCCGATCAGCTCAACGTCACGGGTATCTGCGAACAGAGCCATGGTACGGGTGATGCCTCCCTCGGTCTCAATCTCAAAGAGGATATCACACTGAGAAAGACCCTTTTGGGGTAAGCACTGGGTGATATTGTTGACAGAGACACAGATCGGACGATAGTCTACACGGTCATTGGCAAGATTCGTCTCGCCGGTAAAACGGTTGTAGGACTCTTTGTCTGCTGTGACTTCAACGATGCCATATGATTCGCTGGTTCCGCTCAATACATCGTCTTCCTGCTCGAGGTTGATAGCGCCATGTCCCTCATTGGTGGATTCAGCGCCGCAGCCTACGAGAGAGAGGACAAGAGCGAACAGCATAGCAATGGAAAGCAGTTTTTTCATTCTATTCTCCTCAAATAAGCCTAAAATTCATTGAACATTATATATAAAGTAGTTGTAAAAGGCAACCTGCCCTATTCTTTTGAAACCGAATTGTAAAGCATATAAAGTGAAAAACTAAGTGCAATATTAAAGAGGGGCCAAAGTAGAAGTTAGTCTTTCACAAGGAGAAACTTGCTTTTTGCTCTTTCATAAAACCATATTTAAGTTACAGTCGAGGGCGGAAAGGAGTATATTATTGTCAAGAGGAGAAGCAGGAGGGTGCAGATGAGCAAAAGGTCAATCCGAATGATCCTGATGGCCACGATCGCGTTGATCAGTGTTTTATCGAGCGGATATATCTACCTCAAGAGGCGCCAGGAAAAACAAGAGATGCTTCTCAGTGCAACCGAGGATTTCGTCAATACACAAATAATAGAGTTTGCAGGAGGTTCGTTTGAACCATCCAAATATGCAATAGCAGATACAGACATCGTTGAGGTCTCATCGGATCTGGGACAGAGGTATCCCGTTACCGTAACGGATCGGGATCAGTTGACGGGAACTGCTCCACAGGGGGCGAAGATAAAACAGATATCGATGTCTAAAGACGGTGAGGTCTTATACCAAGGCGACTTATCCGGGCTGGCAGATCTCCTTTTGGAAAATGGGGAATACGACGTGGAGATCTACTGCGATGTGAGCGATAAGGTTCAAACAACAGACGGGACTGTAATTAACCTCACAGGATCTGAGATCTACGCTTTTCGTCTGACATTGGATATCCCATCGGGGTTCTACCTGTCGAGAACAGAGATGATCCAGGGTAGCGCTGCTGCTATCATTGGAACCAACATAACGGGAGAAGTCAGCGCGACGGCTCCAGGAGTTTTGGATGAGATCCATTTCACGGTCGACGGAAAGGGTAATGCGCAGGCGCTGCTCAGCAGCACGTTTCGCTGTACACCTGGAGATTATGAGTGCATCGTCACCTGGAACGGGGAGGAGACAGTCCTTCCTTTCACGATCACGGAGGGAACCTATGAGAAGCAGTACCTCACGATCAGTTCCAGCACAGTCTCTTCTACCGTCGGAAACGATTCCGCCATGGCGGATTACAACGGGATGATCGCTGCAACGAACCTGATCTGGACACCGGAGCGGTATTATGAGGACCAGTTCATCATGCCGGTGAACGGACCGATCACCACCCAATTTGGGCTTTATCGCTACACGAACGGAAGCACGAGCGCTTCGAGGCACGTCGGCATCGATATCGCCGAAGATGAGGGAGTGCCCGTAAAGGCGGCAGCATCCGGTGTCGTCGTGGTATCCCGGTGGGTCGGGACGACGGGATATACCGTATGCATCGACCACGGTTACGGCGTGAGGAGTTATTACTATCATATGTCTGCTCTGACAGCGGGGTTGGGAGACTTCGTGGAACAGGGACAGGAGATCGGTAAGGTAGGGATGACGGGGTACGCGAACGGACCCCATGTCCATTTCAATATCATGGTCGGGGACAACAGCATCAGCCCGTGGCCGGTATTAGACGGCACGAGCGGGATCTTCGACCTGAAGAAGACCACAGGAGGAACAAATAATGGTTAAAGTGTATGGAAGCCCGATGTGCCCGGACTGCGTCCGCTGCAAAAAGAACCTGGACGCGAACAATCTGGAGTACGAATTCATCGATGTCAATCAGAGCCTGAGGGACCTCAAGCAGTTCCTCATCTACAGGGACACACTGCCCATCTTCGATCACTGCAAGGAGATCCACGATATCGGACTGCCTGCGCTTGTTTTGGAAGACGGGACCGTCACGCTGAGGTGGTCGGACTACATCCGCAGTCAGGGCGGAACGCCTCTTGCGGATCTGGAGCAAGGAGCAGCCTGCAGTTTGGATGGGACTGGCTGTTAAGACAAAGACTTTTCTAAAGACGGGGAAGCGTTTCCTCGTCTTTTTCACGAAAAGACACGATTAAATTCGTGGAAGTGACAAAGGGAGAGCAAGGGGTTCTGTGGTATAATTCGAACAGGCGTTCTTCGGAGGAAACAGGATTGAAAGATAACACGTTAAAACGCAATTTGCTTTTCAATACCGTTGGAAACGGGATCTATTACCTGAGCCAGTGGGTCATTACAGGATGGCTCATTCAGAGGCTGTCCGGGAGCAGCGGCACCTATAACGCCGGCCTGCTGTCAACGGCGGCAACAGTCGCCAACATGTTTCTCGGCTTGGCGGGTTTCGGAATGAGAAATTTCCAGGTCTCCGACAACACGGGGGACTATTCGGACACAGCTTACGAGGTCAGCCGTTACTTTACGGTCTGTCTGTCTGTCGTCCTTTCGATCGGCTATTCGCTTATCACGGGATATCGGGGCGTCCAGTTCTGGTGCATCCTTTTCTTCCTTTTATACAAGATGACTGAGCCCATGACGGATGTCTGGCACGGGATCCTCCAGAAGGCGGAGCGTATGGACGTGATCGGGATCGCTTACGGGATGAGAGGGATCCTCTCAGTCCTTTTCTTCGCACTGGGAATGCTCGTCACGAAGAACCTGATCGTGTCCCTGATCCTTCTCGTTGCGGTCGCCTTTGTCACGAGTTATTTTTACGATCTGCGCAAGACCAATGAGATCTATCAGAGAGGAAGCGCAAATCCCAAGATCATCGCTTCGCTGCTGATCCAGTGTCTGCCTCTCGCTATACATACCTTTTTAAACGGTGTTTCCACCAATTTGCCGAAGATCTATCTGGAGAGGATCCTTGGGACGGAGCAGATGGGGGTGTACAATCTGGTCAATTCTCCGGTCCTGATCCTTCAGGTGGGGATCGCTTATCTGTTCGCACCGTTCATCACCCATTTCACGCGCAGGATGGAGGAGAAAGATAAGAAAGGATTCCTGCACCTGGCTGGCGTGGTATTTGGGATCATCGTCGCAGCGGGATTACTGGGACTGCTGGGATGCGCCATTTTCGGGAAATGGGGATTGGAGTTCCTCTACCATGACAGCAAAGTCACGGCGGAGTCCGGTCAGCTCTATCCCATGGTCATCTGTGTGGTATTCAGCTGCTTCTCCGTGTTGCTGTGCATGCTGAACACCATCCTTCGGTCTATGGCTGGGCTGCTGATCTCCAATGTAGCGGAGATCATCATCGCTGTCGCGGTATCGGCGCCGCTCATCCGGAAGTTAGGACTTGCCGGCGCGACTTTGGCAACGATCATCACTTTGTTAGTACAGTGTATCTTGTTAGTAGGTTTCGGATTGAGATCTCTGAACAAGCACACAGAGGATAAGGAGAAAGAGTCAGATGGAGAATAAACGCAACTGGTGGCAGGATGCCGTCTTCTATCAGATCTATCCGAGAAGTTTCTTCGACAGCGACGGAGACGGAGAGGGAGATCTTGCCGGCATCACAGCGAAACTGGATTATATCAAGAGTTTGGGAGTGGACGCGATCTGGTCCTGCCCGTACTTTGTCTCACCGAAGGCGGACAACGGATATGACGTGGCGGATTACCGGGATATCGACCCCAGTTTCGGGACACTGGAAGACTGGAAGGTCATGTGTGATGAGATCCACAAGAGAGGCATGAAGTTTTTCATGGATCTGGTGGTGAACCACACGTCGGATGAGCACGCCTGGTTCCAGAGCGCCATCTCCTCCAAAGACAGCCCCTATCGCGACTACTATATCTTCCGTGAGGGGAAAGAGGATGGATCGGAACCCTCCAACTGGATGAGCGTGTTCGGAGGATCCGCGTGGCAGTACAACGAGCCCACCAAGGACTATTATCTCCACCTCTTCGCGGTAAAACAGCCGGATCTCAACTGGCAGAACCCGAAGATCATGGATGAGGTGTCGGATATCATCGAGTTCTGGGCAGATCTCGGTGTGGACGGATTCCGTCTCGATGCCTTCAACAACGCGGACAAGGATCAGTCCTTCCCGGATGTGGAGACATTCCCGGGAGAGAAATACGGTTTTGCTTCCCAGCATTATGTCAGCAGACCCGGTGTGGACGAATACATCCATGAACTGTATAAGAGACAGTTGGGTCCCAAAGACCTGGTGACGGTGGTCGAACTGGCATACTGCCCGGTGGAGAAGGCCATCGAGTACTGCGACCCGAAGAGGGAAGAGTTCGACATGCTCTATTTCTTCGATATGCTGAATTTCGATCAGGAGGGATACGACAAGTTCAAACCGGTCCCCTTCAAGGTCAGCGATCTCAAGAAGACCATGGATCACTGGATCAGCAACCTCCATGGAAAGGGATACTGCGCACTGTTCATCGGAAACCACGATCAGTGCAGAGCACTGTCCCGGTTTGGGAACACCGGTGCTTATCGCGTGAGAAGCGCGAAGACGCTTGCCAACGCGATGTATTTCCTGGAAGGAGTTCCCTATGTGTACCAGGGAGATGAACTAGGAATGACCAACACGGACTTCCAGTCCATTGAGGAGTACAACGACGTGGAGGTGCACAACTACTGGAGAGAGCATGTTGTGGACAAGGGCGAGGATCCTGAAAAGGTACTGGAGATCCTTAGGGAGAGAAGCAGGGACGCGGGACGTTCCCCGATCCCCTGGAACGACAGCCCGAATGGCGGGTTCACCACCGGAACGCCCTGGCTGAGGCTCGGCTCCGAGTACAAGACGGTCAATGTCGAGGCGGAGGACAAGGATCCGGAATCCGTGCTCAACTTCTACCGCAAACTGCTGCATCTCCGCCACGGAAGACCCAGCATCATTAAAGGAGAGACCTGCTGGCTCGATCTGGACAGCGATGAGCATATGAGTTATCTGAGGAAGTTCGAGGGTGAGACGCTGGCGAGTCTCAACAACTTCACAGAACATGAGGTGACCGTACAGCTTCCGGAAGAACTGGACGCGGAAAATGCAGAAGTTCTTCTCAGCAACTGCGGAAGAGAGACACTGGGTGAAAACGCCGTGCGGCTCGGACCCTGGGAGTGTCTGACAGCAGTCTGGAACAGCTAATTCTTTTCGGAAAACTCAGGAATAGTATGCTATACTGTTTACACGATTATTCCTGTCAAAAATAAACAACTAGGAGACAAACATGGATATCAAGGAATTGAAAGAGGTTTGCCGCCAGGTCCGTATCGACATCGTCAATGAGGTAACGGACGCCAAGAGCGGTCACCCGGGTGGAAGCCTTTCCGCCGTCGAGATGATGGTGGCATTGTTTTACACCCAAATGCGTGTTGATCCGAAAGACCCCAAGAATCCGGATCGCGACCGGTTCGTATTGAGCAAGGGACATGCAGCGCCATGCTACTACGCGGTACTGGCAGAAAAGGGATTCTTCCCGAAAGAGGAACTCAAACATCTGCGTCAGCTGCACGCCATCCTTCAGGGACACCCGGACTGCAAGAAGATCCCCGGTGTTGATGCAGCGACCGGTTCTCTCGGTCAGGGCATCAGTATCGCGACCGGTATGGCTCTCGGCGCGAAAGCCAGCGGCAAGGACATCAAGGTCTACACCATCGTCGGAGACGGCGAGATGCAGGAAGGCCTGGTGTGGGAAGCTTCCATGGCAGCGGCTCACTACAAACTGGACAACTTCACCGTTCTCGTGGACAACAACGGGCTTCAGATCGACGGAGCGAATGACGACGTCATGAGTCTGGGCGACATCCCCGCGAAGTTCCGCGCTTTCGGTTTCCACGTCATCGAACTGAGTGACGGCAACGATCTGGAAGCAGTCATCGACGCACTGAATGCGCCGACAGAGCCCGGCAAGCCGAAATGCATCGTGGCTCACACCGTCAAGGGCAAGGGCGTGTCCTACATGGAAGGAAACTTCAACTGGCACGGCAAAGCCCCGAACGAGGAACAACGTCAGCAGGCGCTGAAGGAATTGGAGGCATAAAGATGAGTGAAAAGAAAGCTACCCGCGCAGCTTATGGCGAGGCCATTCTTGAACTCGCAGCGGAAAACGACAAGATCGTAGTTCTGGATGCAGACCTTTCCCATGCAACCATGACACTGAAATTCTCCGAGACCTATCCGGACCGCTTTTTCAACTGCGGTATCGCGGAATGCAACATGATCGACATCGCCGCCGGCATGTCCACCATGGGATTCATCCCCTTCGCGAGCACATTCGCGATCTTCGGCACAGGCCGTGCCTATGAGATGGTCCGCAACTCGGTCGCATATCCCCATTTCAACGTAAAGTTGGCCATGACCCATGCGGGCATCACAGTCGGTGAGGACGGCGGCAGCCACCAGTCCATCGAGGATATGGCTTTAATGCGCGTCATCCCCGGCATGACGGTCATCTGCCCCTGCGACGCGAACGAGACCAAGAAAGCCGTCCGCGCGGCAGCCGAGATCGACGGACCTGTCTATCTGCGTCTTGCCCGTGCAGCTTCTCATGTCTTTGAAGAGGATATGCCCTTCGAAGTCGGCAAAGCGAATGTCCTTCGCGACGGAACAGACGGCGTCATCTTTGCCATCGGACTCATGGTAAAGCCTGCTCTGGATGCAGCGGCAGCTCTAGCAGAGGAAGGCAAGAACATCGCGGTCGTCAATGTTCACACGCTGAAACCTCTGGATGAGGAGACCGTTCTCGCTTACGCGAACAAGTGCGGCAAAGTCATGACCATTGAAGAGCACAGCATCATCGGCGGACTCGGCGACGCAGTCGCGTCCACACTGGTCGGAAACGGATGCTTTGGATTCCGCAAGGTCGGCATCAATGATGTGTTCGGACAGTCCGGAACGGCAAACGATGTCCTGGATGAGTATGGTCTCTCCGACGCAAAGATCCTGGCTCAGGTCAAGGATTTCTTTGGCTGATACCCTATCGCAACAGATCCTGGAGCGCACCTTGGTGTGCTCCTTTTCTTTTGCTCATTCGTTGTGATAGAATGCTTTTTGGAAAATGACACATTTCTCGAGGGGAGATATTCACTTGAATATAAAGGAACTCTGGCAAAGATTCGTCAAAGGTTTTTTTACCAAAGAGACGCTGATCTACCTGATCGTCGGACTCACCAACACAGCGATCGGCTGGATCGAGACCTATATCTACAACAACTTCTTTCACTGGGGCTACTGGACGACCAGCGTGGTCGTCTTCTGCATCGGTCTGATCTTCACCTTCGTGCTCAACCGAAAATATACTTTCCAGTCTGATGAGCCCCTGAGTAAGCTCCTTCCCAAATATCTGTTGGAAGTCCTCATCTGCTTTGTAACAGCATACGGCCTCGGCAAGGTGATACTGGACTGGTTCTTCTCAAACGTCTGGGCACCGAACATCTCAGCGGACATGCTCAATACGGTGAAGGGTATCCTTGCAAACTGCGCCTATATCGCGCTGAACTATATCGGACAGAAGTTCTTCGTGTTCCGGAAGAAAAAAGACTAAAGAACGAGATATATGGGCGATACCAGCAGGTGTCGCCTGTCCTCATTTAGGAGAAAATATAGGAAGATGAGTGGTGTTTGGCTGAAATCCTATCGCAGGATGACCGTGATCCTGGTCGTCTTGTTTCTGTTGGTCTCCTTTTTCGGCACCACCGGAAGTTTTCCCTTCCGAAATATGGGGACCTATCTCAGCATCTTCGCCTGCATCTACTGGACCATGATCATGAGAAAGCGGATCATCCAGAGGGAGCCCCGCAGATATCTGAGCGTGATCGGGAACCTGATCCTGGTCCTCTACGTCCTCAGGGAGATCCGGTTCGTGTATTTTCCTTCCACAACGGTGTTTTCCAGATTGCTCTGGTACTGCTACTATATCCCGCTGATCGGCGTTCCGCTGTATTCGCTGTTCGCTGCGCAGACGGTGGGCAATACAAAGACAGGGGAGACGAATCTGGTCAAGACCCTCCTGAAAGGGATCTGCGCGGTCTTTATCCTTGGATTTTTGACAAATGACTTTCACCAGCAGGCGTTCCGTTTTGCTTCTTTGGAGGAGCCGGAGAACTACAGCAGGGGATGGCTGTACACTCTTGCTTTGGGGTGGATCGTTCTGTTCATGGCTGGTTCGTTCCTCCTTCTTCTCTATCGGGCGAGAACATCTTTCCACATCAGCAAGACCTGGCTTCCTCTCCTGATCTTGGCGCTCGTCGCGGGCTTGCTCCTGCCGGGCATCTTTTCGACTCGAAGTCTGGTCGATATCCTGGGAGTCAACCTTCACTTTCAGGATCTGTTTGCATTTGGGATCCTCTTTTTCTGGGAAGCCTGCATTCAGATCGGTCTGATCCCGTCCAACACGATGTACGAAGATATCTTTGAGGAATCCGTGGGAGACGCCCAGATCGTCGACAAGAACAAAAACGTTATCTATGCCACCAGTGAGGCTACGGAAGTCAGCAAAGAGGACATGAGCCGTGCCAGCAGCAAGGGCACCATGATCTCGGATACCATCCGGCTGCACAAAGAGCCGATAAGCGGGGGATATGTGCTGTGGACGGAGGACATGACTCCCGTTCAGGAACTGAACGAAGAGTTGATGGACCTCGCCGGACAGATCAGTGAGGAGAACGTCATCCTCCAGAAGGAAAATGAGCTCCAGACACAGAAAGCGGAGTACGAGATCGAGAATGAGCTCTACGACAAGCTGGCAGCGGATCTTCAGGCGAAGACGAAGCAGATCGAGACCCTGATCGATGTGGATATGGAAAAAGGGAACCGGTACCTTCAGAACCTGAGGATCGCCTGTGTTTACTGCGCCTATCTCAAGCGCAGAGCGAACCTGTTCCTGCTCACTCAGCAGAATCCCGTCGTACCTGTTTTGGAAGTGCAACTCTCGGTGAGGGAGTCTCTGGAATATTTGAAGCTCCTCAAAGTGCAGAGCGCATCTCACGTCTATGGGGACGGTGAGCTCTCCGGTGAAGACGCACTGGAACTGTATGATACCTTTGAACTGCTTTTGGAAAAACTTCTTCCGTTTTTGGAGACTTGCCTTGTGACTGTCAACGGAGAGGAAAGAGGCGGACTGCAGATCGCTGCTGCTCTCAAAGAGGAGAAGGTCCCGGGAGGGATCGGATCCTTGACTAAGCGTCTTGAGATGCCAGGACTGTCCACAGAGTGGGATGAGGGTACTCTGTTCCTGCGCTGGAGAAAGGAGGCGGAAGCATGACCTTGCTGGATGCGAACGCGACCTCCATCGGATTCCTCGGGTGTTGGTCGATGATCATCGTCGTCCTGAGTGCCTACTCTTTGCTCAGGTCGATCACCCTGAGGAAGGGCATACTTTCATCCGTTCTTTCCGGAATACGGTTTGCAGCAGTTTTCTTTGTGAGCCAGTTGACCTCCATCGCGGGGCTCCAGACGATTGGAAAGATCCTTGCCGGTATGGATGAGGCTGCGCTTCTGTTGTTGAAGCGGATCCCTGCTTGGTGGATCGTGCTCTGCCTCACGGTCCTGACTGTCCTGGAGATCTTGGAGATCTACCTCACGGGCGCGAACCTGAAGAAGGAGATCTCGGCGGGATCCATAAAAGAAGCTACGGATAAGATGCCCCGGGGTATCCTCAACTATCTGAAAAACGGAAGGGTCATCCTGATGAACCCGGCGATGCAGAATATCGTTCGGGAGATCATAGGTGATGTGGAGATCCGAGACGGAAATGCGATATGGAGAAAGATCGACGAGGAGAACAGGAATCTCTTCGGGGAAGAGTCGGATACGCCTATCCTCATGACGGAGGACGAGTCCAAAGCTTACCTTTTCCGCAAAGCGGAGCATGACGTGGAATCGGTTCCGGTCACCGAAGTGCTGGCATACGATGTCACAGAAGCCTATGCTGTCAGCAGAAGGCTCATGGAGGAGAACGACCGCCTCGCGGAACAGAGGGACCGCCTCATGGAACTGGGACAATTGGTGGACAGCGTTACCCGGGAAAGGGAGATGTTGGAAGCCAAGGTTCGTATTCATGATGAACTGGGAAGCCTCCTCATCGCCACGAAACGTTTCCTGATATCCGAAAACAAGACAGGTAAGCGGGCGCTCCAGGAGATGTGGAAGACCAACCTCGCTCTGTTGCAGGGAAAGGAAAGGGAACACGCCAGTGATGAGTTCGGTCCTGTTCTCAAGGCGGCAGAGGATGTGGGCGTCCATGTGGAGGTCCGTGGCGAGTACCCAAAGGAGAAGGAGATCCGGGAACTGCTCGTCCTTGCCCTCGGAGAGACGATCACCAACACGTTCCGTCATGCGGAGGGGGATCGGATCGACTTCGATATCGAGGAGACAGACGGGACATACCGTTGTTCCCTGAGGAATTACGGAAAAGCGCCGGAATCGCCGATCATTGAACGCGGGGGACTGAAACACCTGCGGGAGCTGGTGGAGAACTACGGCGGAGCGATGGAACTGGAATACGGTTCCGGAGTGGCTTTAAAACTTTACTTCCCAAG
>JAFUBI010000265.1 GCA_017460285.1 Oscillospiraceae bacterium
AATCTCGCTGGAGTGCCCAGCGCCTCCTACCGTCCCGTCTATATAGGCGCCGTTCGGGTCGATAAGAAGACCAATTATCACGTCATTCAGCAGAACCGGAACATGCTCAAAGTCGGTCATTAGATCCCGTTCTCCTCAAGATGTTCTTCAAAACTCTTGCTGTTGAAATTCTTCTTATTCTCGGTCCATCTGTCTTTATCCCAGATCTCTGCTCTGTCCATAACACCGATCACAGCCACCTCTCCTTTCAGCCCAGCGCTTTCCCGGAGATTCTGAGGGATCATGATACGTCCCTGTTTGTCCGGTTCCACAATACATGCATTCGGGAAGATGTAATGCTGGATCTTGCTTGCCTGCGCAAGCGGCAATTGACGGATGCGGTCGCAGATCCTCTCCCATTCCGTTTCAGAGAAGACTGCAAGGCAGTTGTCGGACCAAAGGGTAACACAGAAACGTTCCCCAAGCTCATCACGCATACGGGAGGGAAAATTCATTCTGCCCTTGTTGTCTAAGTTGTGAAAAAACTCACCAAAGAGCATCCTTTTCCTCCTTTCCGCTGACGTTTGTTGAAAACTCGGTTGAAACTGTTGAAAATTACCCACTTTTCACCACTTTCGTGGAATTCACCTCCATTATGCCCCACAAATAGGGTAAAGTCAACACAAAATCCGCGTTTTTCACCTTCGCAGAAGGGATTTCAGGCACAAAAAAAGAGCTGCTCTAAGCAGCTCCTGATCTGAGTTCAAAACCGTTTTATTTAACTTTTCCGCGAAGGGCTAATCTCGTGGATTTCACCTCGTTGAAGACAAGAAGAAGAGCGTCTTCACTCTTTTTCAAAGCGTTTTCCGAATACTCCAGCGTTGCGCGTTCCATCTCTTTTGTCTTGCGCTGTGTCTCTGCAATCAGTTCGTTAGCACTTTGCTGAGCAGCCTTCGTGACCTCCTGCTCGGAGATCAACTGTCTGGCTCTGTTCTCAGCTCTGGAAATGATATCCTCTGCTTCCGCTTTAGCATCCGCAAGGATCTGATTGCGGTCGGAAACAACCGCTTTAGCGTCCTTGATCTCCTGAGGAAGATTCAGACGGATCGTATCTAGAAGATCGCGCATCTTGTCCGCATCGATCATCTTTTTGCCGCCCGCCAAAGGCAAAGAAACGGCAGAATCCAACATGTCATCCAGTTTGTCTAAATACTTATCAATAGCCATAGTCAGTTTCCTTTCCGCAATCTATTCTGCACATCATCCCGAATCGGTTCAGGAAGAAATTCCGATACGTCACCGCCGAAAGAGGCGATCTGTTTTACGATACTGGAACTCAGGAACATGTACTCCTGAGATGTATTCAAGAAGAAAGTCTCCACATCTGGGTTGAGTTTTCTGTTCGTGAGAGCCATCTGGTATTCATACTCAAAATCGCTCACCACTCTAAGCCCTTTCACGATGACATGGACATCCTCTTTCCTCATATAATCCACCAGGAGCCCGCTGAAGGAATCCACGTGGACATTAGGCAGATGCCCTGTTACCCTCCGAATGAAATCCATCCGTTCCTCTACAGTGAAAGTGGTAACTTTTGCCGGATTCTGAAGGACCACAACGATCACTTCATCGAAGATCTTAGCTGCCCTTTCCACGATGTCCAAATGACCTTTTGTGACAGGGTCAAAACTTCCCGGGATTAGGGCTTTGCTCATTCCTGATCGCCCTCTGTTCCTTTCTTCTCGTACAGCCAAATCGTTGTACTTCCATAATTATAACGTTTCTTCAATGCAAATGAAAGAACTTCATCGGGCATATTTGCTTCTCTTTCCGTTTCCACCGCGATGTATCCCCCTTCTTCCAACATCTTATCCAGATGGGGCAGGATCTCACCGCCAATGTTCTTCCGATAAGGCGGATCTGCAAAGATAAAGTCAAACCTGGACGTTGCCCTCTCCACATAGCGAAGAACATCCATCTGTGCGACCGTTGCCAGTTTGAACAGATCCGTGGAGGTAAGATTCTTTTTGATGACAGAGATCGCCTCTCGAGAACTGTCTACAAAAACACAGTGGGAAGCTCCTCTGGACAATGCTTCGATGCCCATCTGCCCGCTTCCGGCAAACAGATCGAGCATGGTCGCGCCGGGGATGAAAAACTGCAAAGCGGAAAAGAGTCCTTCCTTCACTTTCTGAGAGGTCGGGCGCACTACATCGTCACCGGGCAGCGTCTCGATCACTCTTCCTTTTGCAATACCTGTATTTACTCTCATTTCCTACTCCTAAATCTTATTCTCGTCTTAAAAAACATCCTGAGGGCCCTCAAGAATGGTAGTATTCCCAAACTTTTTGAGCTGCAGGGAGAGACATTACCTTTACTGAAGCCAGTTCTTCAACGGACGCCTCGCTGACAGCACGTATGGTCTTAAAGTGTTTTAAAAGGACTTTCGCCCGCGTCTCACCGATCCCTTCAATATCCAGAAGTGAGGAGCGAAACGCTTTCTTGGTGTGTGAGTTGCGTTCATATTCAATGGTATATCGGTGGACTTCATCCTGCATTTTGGAGACGATCACAAAAGCGTTTTTATTTATCGCAAGTTCGATCTCACCATCCTGAGATACGATGCCTCTCGTGCGGTGCTTGTCGTCCTTGACCGATCCACAGATAGGCACCTCTGCGAAAGAAGTATCTCGCACAGCCTCCAAGATCGTGTCCAAATGTCCTTTTCCGCCGTCCAACAAGATCAATTCCGGTTTATTGGAAAAACCGGGAGAACCCTCGTCATAACGCCCTACGCGCCTCAGTAGCACTTCCCTCATGGAGGCGTAGTCGTCGATTCCCTGCACTGTCTTGATCTTGAACCTCCGATATTCGGACTTCTTCGGTTCACCGTCCACAAAGACCACCATACCGCCCACAGCATCTGCACCGTAGTTGGAGATATCGTACAATTCGATCCTCTTGGGATATACCGCGAGACCCAGGCGATTCGCCAACTCTCCCAAAGCGGACTGGGCTTTTGACTTTCTCCCCGTCTCACGTTTCAGCCGCTCAATGGCGTTCTGGTATGCCATCTCCACGATCTTTTTTTGTTCGCCCCTCTGCGGGACCTGGATCTTGACGTTTCCTCCACGTCTCTCAGTGAGGTACTGCTCGATGGAATCCCGATAGGCTACGTCGGCGTCCAGGAGGATCGACTTAGGTGGTTCGTTTCCTCCAAGATAAAAGTGAGTCAGGTACTCCTCTCTCACTTCTGCCAGATCCGTCGTATCCGATAGGACTTGCTCCCTCTTGTCCACCAGCTTTCCATTTCGGAAGATAAGTGCGACAGCGCAACTGTCTTTCTCATTGCCCGCGAAAGCAAAGACATCCATATTTTTATTGGAACCGTCTTTTACGACCTTCTGCCCCGCATCCAGTTTTTCGATAGCAATGATCGCGTCTCTCGCTCTGGCTGCTCTTTCGAATTCCAGATTCTCACTGGCTTCCTCCATCTGAGACCTTAAGAGAGTTAGGATCTCCTCCGTCCCTTTTGTAAGGAGGATCTTTGCGTTCTCAACAGATGCCAGATAATCCTCCTCAGAAATCTGACCGGCACAAGGAGCGCTGCACAACCCCAAATGAGCGTTTAAACAGGGGCGCTTTCTCGGCACCTTCTCAAACTGATATGTGCACGTTGGAAGTTTGAAGGCTGTATTCGCCACCTCCGTCATCTGCTTCACTGCAAAAGAGCTGATATACGGACCGATGTACTCCGCATCGTCCTTTTTCTTTTGAAGTTCCGCAGTGATCCGCGGGTATCTGTCCTTGGAGATCCGGATATAAGAGAACCCCTTATCGTCCATCATCAGGATATTGTACTTGGGACGGTGCTGCTTAATCAAAGAGCACTCCAAAGTCAGCGCTTCATACTCGCTGTCCACGACGATGACATCGAAATCATTGACGTTAGAGACCATCTTCTCAACTTTGGGCATATGATTCGCCCCTTCGCGAAAATAGCTCGTGACGCGCAATTTTAAGCGTTTCGCTTTGCCGACATAGATCACCTCATTCTTTTTGTCCCGCATGATATAGACCCCGGGTAGTTTGGGGAGATCCGATGCTTTTTTGTACAACTGTTTCCTATCCATACTCCAATTATACTCTTATATTCGAACAAAACAAAAAAGCCGCCCATCGGGCGGCAATTCCACTAAAATCACTCGTTGAAACCGGATTCGATCAATTTGACAAGTCCGTTGATGGCGTCTGCCTCATCAACTCCGTCTGCGATCAACTGGATCGTTGTTCCGCCAACGATACCAAGAGAAAGAACGCCAAGAAGGCTCTTCGCGTTGACTCTGCGCTCGTCCTTCTCCACCCACAGTGCGCATTTATATTCGTTTGCTTTCTGGATGAAAAAGGTTGCTGGACGTGCATGCAGACCAACTTGGTTTTCAACCGTTACTTCTTTAACTAACATCAGGAAACTCCAATCTATAATAAAATCAATATTTTAGTCGAATTGCTTAAAATCACCGAAGGAAATCATACAACATTCACAAAGCTTCGGTCAATTGGAATACCCCATTTTGAAAGCCTTTTCTGCTCTTTGCAACAAAAACCACAAAAGTCAGTCGACTTGTTTGTGCATGTTTGCTAGAATTTTAATCCTTGTTTTTCTTCTGTTTCAAGTACGCTTCCCACATGTCCGGTCTGCGTTCTCTCGTTCTCTTTTCAGCCTGCTCCAATTTCCATTTTTGGATATTGGCGTGATGTCCAGAGCGAAGCACCTCAGGAACTTCTCTGTCTCTCCAGACAGCAGGTCTGGTATACTGCGGATACTCCAACAGACCGTTGAAATGGCTCTCTTCAGTAAAACACTCCTCATCTGACAGAACTCCCTCACACATCCGCATGATGGAATCCGTCAGGATCAATGCAGGAAGTTCGCCACCTGTAACGACATAATCTCCGATAGAGATCTCTTCATCCACGATCTCTTCCAGGACACGCTCATCCACTCCTTCATAGTGACCGCACAAAATGGCAATGTTGTCCAGTTTTGACAGCTCTACCACTTTTTTCTGCGTAAGCACCTGACCACAGGGAGACATGTAGATCAGGTGAGGTCTGGTTCCTCTTTTTTCACATATCGCCTGAAAGCAGTCATAGATCGGCTGGCAGTACATGACCATGCCCATTCCCCCACCAAAAGGAGCATCGTCCGTCTGTTTCTGTTTATTCAGAGTGTAATCTCTGATATTGTGGCACTCCACAGAGACCGCGCCTTTCTTGATGGCCCGGCCTATGATGCTTTCCCCCAGGTAGTTGTTGCACATATCCGGGAATAAAGTCAAAATGTCAATCTGCATCGTCAAACAACCCTTTGATCGGTTCGATCCAAACCTTTCCCTCCTCGATGGAGGTCTTTTTTATAAATGCCGGGACCGCAGGAACTAGTCTTGTCTCTCCAGTGTCCAGTTTCACGGAATACAGATCCTGTACACCGCCTGACAACACATCCTCGATCACTCCGATATGTACTCCTGTAGTCGCGTGAACAACTTCGAGGCCGATCAGATCCACAATGAAATAACTATCCTTGGCTTTACGGATCTCGCTCCTGTCCGCCCACAAGGTTTTTCCAATTAGACCATGGGCTTCCTCGATAGAATCGATCCCATCGAATTTCAGAAGAAGCATGTCCTTCACTTTTCGGTGAGAGACCACGTCCAATCCCACGGTTGCAGCAGAATTGAGGTACACCTTTTTAACACGGAAAAGAGACTCGGGAGAATCCGCGGAGATGTAGACTTTCACCTCTCCGTTCACTCCATGAGTCGTAACAATCTTTCCTATTTCAAGATATTGAATCATACATACAAAAAGGTACGGGGCGAGACCGCCCCGTAACAATCTCTCAATCAATCTCTACGGATACGTGCTGTCCGCTGCGGATCGCTGCGGAGCGCATCACAGTGCGAATCGCCTTGGCGATCTTGCCCTGTTTTCCGATCACACGACCGACGTCACCTTCTGCCACGCTGAGATGGTATACGACGACACCCTCTTCATCCGGCTCATCCACAGTG
>JAFUBI010000266.1 GCA_017460285.1 Oscillospiraceae bacterium
ACTATCTTCCATACAGTCACCTCCTGTCCCTAATCTTAGATACTATTAGGGACATTATTCAAGCCATGTCCCTAAAATTATCTATTATTAGGGACAAGGCTCGTTTGGTGACATTCTTGTATTTGTAAGGTCATCTACTCTTTTCAATTCTGATTTAGGTTACCCAAACTAATTTTATGCATACAATATTTCAAGGTGTTTTGGCTTACTGTTGCCTTACCTATTCACAGAATCGACACGACTAAAATAGACACTCCAGTTTGCTTTTCTAACTGATTAGTTATGTACTTAGTTTGGTTTCTTATCAACTGATTAAAAAAAAGCCATTCCGTTTTGTATTTTAATATGTATTACTAAGTCAGTCCGCTAGGATAAACTGTGCGGTCAGGAAATACACCGGAATACTGACATGTCCCTCTCTGCTTCTCATGTCCGTTACAGTTTTCTGTATGCGATATGTCCCAGGAGATAATTTCCCATAAAGCCATTCCCAGTCGATCTTCTGTACCGCTTCCCCTTCCTCTGGAATGGGATATCCCTCATCCGTGAAGCCTCCGTTCTCAATGATCTGGGGCACCTCTACCCACTCCGAACCTTCCTTCCGGTTCAGAACATAACCTTCGCCATACAGCAGTTCTGCAGTGTTTCTGCTGTCGTATCGGTACAAACGGACCGTGAGTCCAGAGGAGGTGATATGTTCCACCTGCATGGCAACAGCGATATCATCGTTTTCCGACTCCGGAATAAACTGTCCTACACCGCCTGTCCTTATAGTCTTATCGAACTGGACCGTATCCAATATAGCGAGAGCTTCCTTCCACATCTCATCCTTCCAGGTAGAGCACTCCGTGTGCTGTGCCACGATCTTGGCTTCCTCTCCGCCAAATGCGATGTAATCCCAATGAGGATGATCGTCGTAAGTGCCCACGGTGACGGTAGTTCCGGCAAGAGATATCTTCTCTTCACTCAGCCCCGTCCCGCACACCCCGAAACTATCTGTGCAGTACACCTCGATCTGTCCACTAGATACACCATTTGGTTTCAGGATGAGACCGTACAGTCCCGTCATGAGCTTGCCGCTCTCCAAAGGGGCAGCCTCAGCGCTCCAGTTGTCCGGGATCGCCACAGAGAGTTGTCCATAGGGTCCTGAGACCAGGGCTCTCCCTTCCAAATCAGAGGTGATGTTGAGGACGGTGACCCCCAAGGCACGTTTGTATTCCTTCACCAGATCCTCGCTGTATTCCCGGTCATCCAGGATCTCAGACAGGATCAGCCTTCCATCCGGCTGCTCATAGGCGAGGAAGATGTACTTTCTTCCTTCTTCCGGCATACCGGAATCCGTGATACATTTTCCGTTCGGTGTCTCCGCCTGAACCACGAGCATGGTCCCGTCTTTGCGGAGCCCTCCCAACTTGGAACAGATGATCTCTCCGGACAGATCTCCTTTCAGGTTCTCCTCCACCCGGATCGTATACACACTATAGTTGTCCTCGTGTTTTTTTCTTCTCTCCGAGATCACGTTCTTCTGCACTTTCACCACAGTCCCTACGAACACGTTGGAGACGGAGTTCGCATAAACGCTCGTGTCAGAGCAGTCCACCACCATGAGGAGATCCGCCAGGATCTCCTTTTCTCCGTTCCACTGGACCACGGCTGGACCACAGCCGGTAAGGGACAGCAGCAGTATCGAACCCAACAATAAGATAAGAAATCTTTTCATCGTCTTTTTTGTCCTCCTGTTTCCCTTTATACGGCGTACTGTTCTGTAACTCTCACTTCAATCATATAGTGTATCTTTCTCCTCCTTCTGTTGCAGAGAAACGGAAAGATCTCTCTGGATCCCGGACGATCACCGGTTCCTCCCCAGCACGCTCTCCATGAGTTTTGCCAGTTCCTTCTCCCGGTCTCTCTCCCAAGCTCTTCTCTGCTCTTCCTCCTTCACGAGTTTGCCAAGTTCCTCCCGAACGGAGATCCTCTCATTTTTTCCCGGCTTTCGGTTTTTCTCCCAGGGTCTGCTGCTCCGTAAGGAAGGACCATACCGAGACCCGCCTCCGGCCCTTCCCGGAGTAGGGTTTTCCCTCACGGCTTTCTGCTCCTCCACAGCTTTGCTGAGAAAGGTCTCCATGTTCAGTTTGGGAAGTACCTGATCCGGTTTCTTTTCTTCTTCCTTCTTCGGAAGGATCTCTTCCGGTTCCTGTCCGGAGGCTCCGATGGCTTCCAGCACTCTGCTGATCTTAGCGGCTTCCCGCTCCTCCGCCAGAAGGTTCACTGTCTCTTTCATCCTGTCCTCCTGAGCCAGGACCACATACCGAAGCCCCAGTCTCCTCGCTTCCGGGATGAATCTGGTCATGTCCTCGTCGGACACCGAGAACATCCGGATCTCTTTCCCATCCTCCAGCATTCGGTCCAGCCGTTTGGATCCCTCCTTCTCCCGTTCCTCCTTAATCGCTCGATACAGGAGGGAAGCAGCACCTCTCGCGCCTTTTCCAACGATCCGGAGGGCAGCCCTGGAGGACTCGATGCCGATCCTCACGACCAGATCCGCTGCGTCTGTGGTGTAACTCATCTCCTTCGGACTCCTTTCCTCCTATAGGGTCTCTTCCTCTCTCTGGCGTTCTGCCGGACACGGAACGCTTCCCGCGTGCTCAAAGCCCGCTCCCGGTTCGGTTTACGCACCGGGATCTCCACTGTATTTTTACTCATGCTCTTTCTTCCTTTCCATCAGGTGGACCAATGGCTGCCGACGGGGTTTTCCGCCGACTCCAGGATCCGCTGATATGTCCTCTCACTGATCTTCGCCAGTTTCTCCCCGGAGGACCACACCAGGTCTCTCATCTCCTGGGTCTCCACATAGGGAATGGAACGGCAGATGCGCTCCAGTGTGCGCAGCCGGTTCCCCTCGTTGTAGATGGCGAGGATCTTTTTCTCCTCTTCTGTAAACCAGGTCATCTCTCTCTTCCTCCGATCTCTTTCGGAATCCTATCTCTGTCCGGAAGGTACTCCTCCACCTTCCTCAGAAGTCCGGACAGGATCTCCTTCCTCATCTCATCTGTCTCTCTGTCTGCGGCGGTACGGAGTCCCTTCAGGATCTCCCCCGCTTTTCCCTGTCTCAGGGCGTCTTCCCACACGTTCGCTCTGTCCAGTTCCAGTCCGATGCCAGCATCCCGGGAGACGGCAGCCAGTTCCCTCGCGAGATTTGGCAGAGCATTCTCTAGTTGTATCGACTCGTAGCTATACTCGATGCGGTGGATCATTTGGGAGGCAACTTCCCGAATGCTGTCCAGGGAGTCCCTCAGGGTCTGGATGTCCTTACCGCAGGACCAGCCGGACACATAGGGAAAACTGTATTCAGAGGTATCCACCCCAAAGTGGGAACAGACCGCAAATGCAGCGCTCTCCGCCTCCACCTCCTTGGTGGCAGCATCCAGATCTGTTCTGCCGCTCTCCCGGCTGTGGAGAAAGGAGTGAGCCATCTCGTGGACAAGAGTCTTCACGGTCTGCGTCTCACCCATTCCCTTCTGCACCGTTATGGCATCCAGGTTGCGGTCGTAGGAGCCCTTGGGTCCCCCTTCGATGTCCCGGAAGGACACCGGGACCCGGGATGCCTTCAGGAGAGCGCGCAGAAAATTGGGGTAGTCCTTCACTGGTTCGTCCAGTTCCCTGGGCGTGATGCTGGGGAGTGGCTCCCCCTCTGTCTGGGACACATCGAAGACGGTGACAGCGCGAAATCTAGGAATGGTCACAGTGACTGTCTCCTTCTTCACGTTCCCGAATCGGTCCACCTTTTCCTGCTCCTTCTCCACCTTCACCGGGACCGGAGCAATGATCCGGATCCCATGCTCCCCTCTCTTGACATACCGGTCCATCTTCTTCCAGGTGGAATATCCGGCGACCAGCGTAGCTCCCGGGCACTGGGTGGCGATGAGGAGAATGTTGTTCGTGCTGTAGCTGTGGAAGCTCCCCACCGCCCTGAGGTAGTTCTGATATCGGTCTGTGGTCATGAATTCCCGGATCCCTGTCTCCAGGGACTGGAGGATCTCGTCCAGAGACCGGCTCTTCTCTTTTTCCATCTCTCTTCCTCCCTATTTCTTTATTCGTCGCGGGAGGCGCGTCTGTTCTCTTTTTTTCTTCTGAACCTGAGCCACAGCGCGGCAAGGAGGAGTTCTCCCGCCAGGATGCCGGTGCACGCCCACAGCTGTATTCTGCTGGAATCCCCTGTGTTGACGTATTGAGGCGGTCTCACAGGCACATGTATGGTCTGTCCCTCATCCTGAAGGTCCTTATGGACAGCGATGGGGATCTCATCCTCCGGTATCAGCCCTTGCATCTCCTCTCCGAGATAAAGTTCCTCGAAGACGACCAGGTCCTGCCCCTGCACCTCTTCCGTATCCACAGTGAAGGAGATCTCCACCTCTCCGTCCGGTGTGTTCGCTTCGAACCACCGGATCCCGGTGATCTGCAGTCCGTCCTTCGTGAGGGGATTCCCAGTGCTCTTCACCATGATGGTGCCCCTGAGACAATACAGCCTTCCCGGTGTCAGGCCCTGATACTGTACCGTATCCGTGAGGACCTCCTCCCGGCTGAGCTGCGCCTCGTGGGTCCCGGTCTTCTCATCCTTTGCCTGAGTCCCGATCTGGAGGACGTGCACCGACTGATCCTCGTCCTGAAGATCCGCGTGCACCGCTATGATCCTCCCTTCGTACAGGAGGGATTCGAAGGCTACCACCGTCTTTCCAATGAGATTAGTGGAGTCAAAGGGGAAAGACAAAGTGACGGAACCGGATTCCTCCTCCGGAGTGAACTGCAGCACAGAAGTGATGGCATATCCCTTCTCCGTGAGGGCTTCCCCTGTCTCCTTGTCCATGAGGACTCCGATGACCGTGTAGGAGACACCGGGTTTGAGTCCGCTGTACATCACGGTATCCTCCACCGTGCTGTTTGCGGATGCCTGCACCTCGTCCATATGGGTACCGGGTTCATAGGCGTGGGTGAAGATCTCCGGCAGCCACAGCGTCTGAGCCAGATTTCCTAGATCCCTGTGCTCTGCCAGCACCACTTCGTTTTCTCCCACCTCCCCATACAGGGTGTCCACCGCCACAATAGCAGTGTCCCGGATCTCCTCCGTGATCTGGGTCTCCACCGTGACCTCACCCATGGACCGCGTCTGACCATCCTGCGGAAGAGGGGCGACGAAAGTGACCTCCCCTTCTGCCAGGACATGAGAAGGATCCTCCTTCGAAACGAACTGTGTCTCGATGCGGTATCTTCTTCCGGGAGTGAGGTTCTCGTAATGGATGGTATCTGTGACAGTGAGAGAATGATCGTCCTCGTTGGAGAGGAAGAAGTCCCCGTACCCAGATCTGGCTCTGGTGGAGAGCCTCACTTCGTGGTCCACAAGGTCTCCCAGTTCCACGACCGTTCCATGGGACTGGATCCGGATGTCCTCCACTTTCAGAAGATCCATGCCTCTCTCGTACAGGTCGTCCGTGAGGAGTTCTACCAGTTTGTATGTCCCGTATGGGAGCGCTCCGAGACCTTCCTCCGGGGTTCCGTCCCCGAACCAGACTCCGCACTCTTCCTGTTCTGTGGCGGGTCCTTCGTAGATGCCGAACTGAGCATAATCGTCCAGGCTGTTGATCTCTCCCAAACGATTCCGGGAAGTGTCCAGGATGCCACTTTTGTCTGTGAAGAGAACATGGCTCTCCATCTCCTCCCCGTTCTCGTCCGTGCGTATTAGGAGGAAGGGAACCTTAGCCATAGGGATGCCGTCTTCATCCACTTTGCGGAAGCGGAGGTCTCCCCTCACGATCTGCTCCTCCAGGAGATTCCCTCCGGTTGTGAGGTCCAGGATCTTTCCGTCCTCCGTGACGCGGAACTCCAGTTTCCATTCCTCGTTGCGGACATATCCCTCCGACGCCTTGGTCTCTTTGGCGTAGTACGTGCCGAAGGGAAGAGCATTTGCTGATGTCTCCGCCTTGCCGTTCTCCTTGGTGGTAAGGGTGAGGACGCAGTCGTCCTTTTCATAGGACACGCCGTCCACGAGGACCGGCTGCTCCGATGCGGAGTAGATAGCGATCTCTGCTCCTGCCACCGGAAGACCGGCTTCTCTGTCCACCTTCTTGAAGCGTACACCTCCCCGAATGACTTTTTCCGGTACAAGGAATCCGTCCGGGGTGGCGGAGATCCAGGAGCCGGACTCATTGGACAGGACGGTCTCCACATTGGAACCGTTCCCTGTAATGGTGAAAAGGATCTCCTTTGTCTCCAGGGTGTAGCCTAAAGGCGGTTCCACTTCCGTGATCTTCAGACTGCCGAGAGGCAGGTAGTTGGAACCGTCGAAGAGGTAGAGATCCGGTCCCTCCACCTTGTATTGGGGTGCATAGAGGATCTCTCCCCCGGTATCTGTTTCAAAGATCCAGCTTCGCTCCGGGTCCCCGGACCAGGTAAGGTTGTCGTAATAATCGAAGCGGTATCTCGCTCCCTTCAGACTTCCTTCTCCCTGGGGATCCTTGCTGTTGCCCTCCCCGTCTATTTTGATGATCCGAAGGACCACCGGGTCTTTCAGGGGTTCGTTTGCGAATTTCAAAGTGATATCCTCTCCTTCCTTTAGAGTTATGGTCTGGGACTCGGTAGTCAGGAGATACCCTGTCCCTGCTTTCGTTTCGGTGACGGGATAGGTACCGGCATCCAGTTCCAGTTTGTGGGTGGTACCGTTGGCGTTTGAGGTTCACGTTCCAACCACT
>JAFUBI010000024.1 GCA_017460285.1 Oscillospiraceae bacterium
ATATACTGTATATATAAGGTAAGGGGAAACGATAGGAGAATGAGGATGGAAACATTTAATGCAGATATTCACAACGAAAAGATAGAGAAGGTATACAAAAGTGCAAGGTTCGTATGGCTCATTGGAGTGATCGCTCTTGCCCTTTCAGCAGTCTTACTTCTTGCTGGTATTGGGAAATATTTCTATGCGAAGAGTCATGTCGCTCATATGGATGAGATCATTCTGAGCGATAAGGAAGTCAAGACAAGGAAACTGGCTTATCTGGATATGATCGGATGTTATGAGTTCGCTTCTAACGGAGAGAGCGGATATTACATCGCTTATAACGAAGACTATTATTATCTGGCGCAGATGACAGACGATGTATATGACTACATTGAAGCAGAGTATGAGAAAAAAGGAGACGGGGAACTGGATATTTATGGCTGGACCGTATCGATCCCAAGCGATGTCAGAAGATTAGCCATTGATTCCTTCAATGAGGAGTTTGGGGAGGAGGTCGTCAACGACGACACATTTGAAGATATCTTCGGAGATATCGCTCTCAGCGTCCATGAGAGACCAAAACTGTTTGGTTTAGACGGTTTTATGAATGTGTCCGGAGGTTATCTGGTAGCTGCGATCTTTTCGCTCATAGTAGGAATGCTTGAGTTCTTCCTTGGAAAGAATCGAAGGAAGAGTTATGCAGATGTTTTGAAGGATGAGAGCCAAAGCGTACTGAGAGAGATATCCAGGGAAAGCACGACTTGGTTCGATCTGCCAAAAGTCTATTTGACAGACGAGCACATCATTTCTGTTGATGCCTCTTTGGATGTGATCCCTTATAGTGATGTCTTTTGGACCTACATGACCGAGCACCGCACAAACGGTATCCACGATTATGACTTCATGAACATCTCCACAAAGGACGGTCGGTTGATACAGTTTGGCAGGATCGGCACTTTGCAGGACAAGGGAGGCGCGCGTTTTGATATTTATAATCAGGTCATGGGAAGGATCCGGGAAAAGAACCCGGAGGCAAGGTTAGGATACTCGAAAGAGAACCATGATGCTGCTTATGCGAACCAGAAACGTGCCAAGCAGGAAAAGAAACAAAGGTCAAAATGAGACGAAATAAGACATCCCCGAGGGGATGCCTTTTTTCGTGAAAGAATGGTTATTACAGATTCTTGAATACGAGTTGTGCATAATCGTGGAATGCAGCTCTCCAGACTCTCCATTCGTGATAGCCTGGATAGATCTTTTGGATATAGTTGATGCCTTTCTCTTTGCAGAGCTCCCGCTCTTTTTCAAACAGAGGAAGAGACACTTCATGATCCCCGATAGCGCCAAAGAAGGGGTTAACTTCGCGGTTAAAGGTCTCAGCATCGTCCAGAACCTTAGTTTGTTCGCTCTGATCTGTCTGAGGACGTCCCGGCATGACCGGCCAAGTCCAACCAGTGAACAATCCAGCGGATCCAAAGAGATCATAGTGTGCCATAATGATCGCACCGGACATGAGAGAACCCATGGAAAGACCTGCTACGGCGCGATGCCATTTATCCGGAACGACGCGATAGTGAGACTCGATGAAGGGAACACAGTCGGTGATGAGCATGTCAGCGAACTGTGAAGTATCCAAACGTGGATTTCCATCTCTGTTGACCTGTACCATGGCGTTGTTCATGACGATGATGAATGGAACTGCTTTTCCTTCTGCAAGGAGGTTGTCCATGATAAAGTTTGCTTTGCCCATCTGGACCCAGCATGTCTCATTTTCACCGCCGCCGTGCTGCAGATAAAGGACTGGGTATTTGGTATCTACATCATCCCTGTATTTTGGAGGGGTGTATACATAGCAGTTTTCCCATTCGCCGGTGACTGTGGAAAAGTAATACTCGAGGGAGACAGTGCCGTGAGGAACATCCTTGATAAGGAGGTAATCCTGAACGGTGTCCGGTACCTCAATGTAGTTGATGGGGTATCCCCATCCATAGGAGACCGGAGCAAGAGGATTGACGACACGAACGCCATCCACATAGAAGATCAGCTGCTTGAGACCGGGCTCATCATACTGGATCGTTCCGGTCCACATTCCGTCTTCCTGTTTTTCCAGGCTGACCATGTTTTCCGGATAACCTGCTGTTACTTCGTTGGCAGTAGGACCGTATAGCGCGACCCATACCTTGCCATCCGGATAGACCTTGTAGCCCATATTGGTGTCCCCATGCAGTCCTCCATTGATCATATTGGGAATCAACTGACGGTTAAACGCACCTGCGCGAGCATCGAATGTCTGGTTTTTAAGGAAACTCTCAGGGATATTCATAATAATGTCCTTTCCGCAGCTGCGCCTCTTGGAAAAGTCCCATTGGAGCAGCCTGCATAGATTTGTCTATATCATAGCATGAAAACGTAAGAATAACTCAATAATATGAAAGAATCATACAATTATTTTGCGTATTGTCCACGTAAGTTGTACGAAATAGAGTGAAATAATGAAATGTTATACAAATACGATGTATCAAATTGTACAGTTTGTTTTTCTTCCTTTTCTTTGCCGCGTCTTCCCGAAGGCTCTTGACATCCCCCGGAGGCGGATATATAATGGTCAGGCTGAACGAAAGAATATGCGTCGTTAGCTCAGCTGGATAGAGCGTCTGGCTACGGACCAGAAGGTCAGGGATTCGAATTCTCTACGGCGCACCAAGAAACACCGGAACGAGTTTTCGGTGTTTTCTTAATGTATTGTGTTAAAATAGTACATTAGAAAAAACGTGGAGGGAATAATGCGTAAAGAACTGATCTCGGATTCATTGAATCAATACAAAGCAAATCTACACTGCCATTCTACATACAGCGATGGATGTTTTACTCCAGAGCAGATCAAGGAACACTACAAGTCTCATGGGTATCATGCTGTAGCCTTTACGGACCATGACATATTTGTGCCCCATGATGAACTGAGGGATGAAGATTTTATTCCTCTTCACGGATATGAGATCGAGGTAGACGAAGAGGGAGAGGACTACAATCAGATCCGGACATGTCATTTATGCTGTGTTGCGCTGGACGAGAATATCCGGACTCCAGTTTGCCTACATCACAGCAGATACATGTTTGCTGGCGCGCTAACGTATTTCCATGAGATGGCTCCTTTTGAAGGGGACTATGTAAGATCATACGACCCTAAGTGTATCAATGACATTATTTCAAAGGCAAAAGAAGCTGGTTTCTTCGTCACTTATAATCACCCGGTCTGGTCTATGGAAAACTATCCCCAGTATTCCCAATACCGGGGGATGGATGCAGTAGAGATGTTCAACTATCTATCGATCGTGGGCGGATTGGATGAATATAACCACCAAATTTATGAGGATCTGCTTCTTCTAGGTCTCGATCTCGGGTGTACGGGCAACGATGACAACCACAATTCCGACAGAGAGGATCCCGGAATGGATTCTTGCGGAGCATGGACGATGTTGGCTGCCCCGGAACTCTCATACGCATCTCTTGCGGATGCTCTGAAAAACGGGAATTACTATGCCTCTATGGGTCCATCCATTCTGTCCCTTTATGTGGAAGACGGTGTGGTACATGTGCGCACATCCGATGCAGTAAGCATCAATTTTTCAACTGGGATCCGTCATACTGCAAGAATTTCCGCAAAAGAGGGTGAAACAGTGAACGAAGGGCGATTCTCTCTTAGACCGCAAGACGGATACTTCCGTGTGATGGTCGAGGACGCCACTGGAAAGAGGGCATATTCCAGAGGGTACCGTTTGGATAGGTGGGGACTGCTGGACGGGGATAATTAATCTTTTCACGAAGAACCGACAGTTTGTAGTATAATGAGGTAAATCTTGAACCATTGAGGGCTTGCATGAAAAAAGCAATATCAATTCTTCTGCTGGTTATCGTATGCTTCTCTTTTGTTGCTTGCGGAGGAGAAGAGCCTGTCAAACCACATGATTTTCGTAACGTAGACTGGGGAATGTCCCAGAAAAAAGTTATCGACGCGGAAGGAACAGACTATCTTTATGCCGATGAAACACTGCTCTATTTCGCTGGCGAAGAACTGGGACAGCCGGTTGAACTCTACTACGAGTTTGACGATGATAAAGTGTTTAGTGCAGAGTGCAAATTTGTGATCCAGGATGGAATGATCCTTTCGGACTGTATAGAGAATTATATCCAGTTGAGAGAGCAATTGATCGAATTGTACGGTGAGCCGAATGAGGAAGACTACCATGTCTGGAAGTCCGAAGAGGATAAGGAGACATATGGTCTTGATAAGGAACAACTGCCGATCTATTACCAGGTTCTGACTTATTACAACAGCTGGAATACGGATACCTGTTTCATGGAACTCAGTCTGGATTACACCAACCTTCAGATCGGATTGATCCTTCGTGCCTCGGAAGTGGTGCAGGAGACAGAAGAAGGTTAATACTTAAGACGCAAAAAGAAAACCTCGAACGATGCCGCTCGGGGTTTTGTTATGTTTCAAGAACTACCCGGCAGGGAAGTCCGCTCTGACCTGTATACCGCATCGGAAACGTGTATGCTTTCAAGGAGTTTGCTGTCCGTGGGACGCTACCCAACCCGTACAGATTCTCAATGATAAATGTCCCTTGATCCGCACATCTCTGATCCGTGGGAGTGTGTTCCTTCCCTCTTCGGACCCCCGCGAAATCGACTCCGATAAGAGAGATGCCGCTTTGGAGGAGAAGATCGATCAGTTCAAAAGATAGTTGCGGATGTTCCTTAAAATATTTCCGGGATCCGTACCCTTCCTTTTCTATGAATCCGGTGACGAATCCCACAAAGAGATCCGGTTTGAGCAGGTCGATATCTATGTCGGAAACAGAGATCTCAGAATCGGAAGGAACATGTGTGACATCGAAAAGGACAGCAGACCTAATACAGTAGGAGAGAGGGAAGTCCTTATTCATCACATCGAAATGTGTTCCAAGATGACCTTGGAAGACTTTTCCTTCCTGTTTGCCGGCTGTTTCCAGGATCTCACGAGTTATGGGAAGAGTTACATCGTAAAGCATGATCATCCTCACATGGGAAGGACCTGAAAGTCAGCAAGGTTATCGGAGCAAAAGAGATCATAAGCTCTTGCAAAAGGTGCGACAGCCCCAAAATGACGATGTGGCTGATCCAGTTTCGCTTTGAACATATTCGCCCGGACGACTTTTACCGAATCCAAAGTGGAGATACCAAACAATTCTTTCAATTTGTCCGGAGATAGGGTGATGGAAACAGCCCAATAATCTCCGCGCTCATCTTCACCGGATCTTCTCTCACAGGTCTGCTCAGCGATACACTCGCCATTTTTGAAGAGAAAACACCGGTCTGAGGAATTGCACACAAAAGTGTAATTGTCTTTGCAATGCTCCGGATCGAGGTTGATGGAAACAGCCATCAGATCGTCGGTCTTTAAGAAATCCTCTCCTCCTGTTGTGTCCGGTTTGTTTTCGAAGGCGGTGACATCGAGGACAACACCGATGCCATGGATCTCTGCCATCCTCAACAGTGCATAAGGCATGAAACTTCCTGAATCCGGACTGAACTCGCAAGTGGGGATCAACGGGGTCATTTCAAAGAATAATTTGTCCTGAATGGTGGGAAAGGTAAACATTACAGCCTCCCTGGTCAGAGTTTTTTCATGCGGTCGAGCAATTTTGTGTAGATTGGGATCATTTCCGGTTCAGACTCGGGACTGAGGATCTGGTCTGATGTCCTCCATCCGACAGCAGAATTCTCATCTTCCTTGATGAAAACAGGGGAATTGGGATCCGCTTCAAAGAGATAGGTGACATTGAAGTGCAAATGAGCTGAAACGACTTCGCCTCTCTTAATATGGGAGGTTACACCGAGGACTTCTATGCTGACAGGGTCTGTTGATACAGGTTTCAGATCTGGTACGCTTGTTTCCTCCACCGCCTCTCTTCCGGCTACAGCAAACAGATCCCCATCACCGTCAGCGTGTCCGCCGATCCATGCCCAATGCTTGTAGATGTTGTGAAACGCCATCAGCACCATCGTTCTGGTCGGATCTGTGATCCAGGCAGAGGCAGTAAAGTGCCCGACGACATCTGTGCGAAGCAAGGCATCATGTCCTTCGGACAGGTAACGTTGGATCAATTCCTTATCTTTGATCTCGCGCTCGTCCTGAGGGGTATAGTCTGATATGATCTTGCGCACGGTTTCCACAGGTGTCACTGAAAATACCTCCTTCTGGATATTAGTACCATCGTACACTTTTCCCAATGATCGGGCAAGGAAAAAGTACAGTTTGGCGTTGAGGTGCAAGCGATTTTTTTGTATCATTGGGTAAGTATCAAAGGAGAGAAAAAATGGTAAAAGAGATATATTTTGCTGGAGGGTGTTTCTGGGGTACGAAAAAGTATTTCTTTCCCTGAATTGTGTTTTTGAAACGACTGTCGGATACGCGAACGGACATGTGGAAAATCCATCCTATGAATTGGTGAAAAAGGGACAGACGGGTCACAGGGAGACGGTCAAAGTGCTGTACGATACGGAAGTCATATCGCTTCAGAAGTTGCTGAAAGCATATTTCCTGTGCATCGATCCAACCATTCGTGACCGTCAGGGAGAGGATATAGGTTCTCAGTATCAGACTGGCGTGTATTATACCGATGAAGACAGCGAAAAGATCATTAAAGAGGCATTCGAGGAAAAGAGGAAGGAGTATGATCCTTTCTGTGTTGAACTTTCTCCGCTGGGATGTTTTTACGATGCGGAAGAATATCATCAGGACTACTTGATCAAAAATCCATTGGGGTATTGTCATATCACCAAAGCGGAATACGAAGCCGTAAAAAAACTGAACGACGAGGAGTAATATGAAGAAGAGACTGCTGTGGCCGGACGTCCTTAGGGCACTGGCGTTATATGCTGTTGTCCTTGCGCATTTGGGATCCTTCTCTCAGAGGATCTCTTTGTTCTGCTTGGGTTTTGTCCTGCAGCTTTTCTTTTTCATCAGTGGCTTGTTTGCGAGCAGTTATACCAAACTGCAGTTTGGAAAACTGATCCCCAAACTAGCTCTTCACCTGTTGGTCCCACATGTGATCATTTGCGCGGTGAATATTGCGTATGCTGCATACAAGGGAATAGCAGGATGGAAGGATTCGATCTTGCAATGCGTTCTGGCGATCCGAAACAAGATACTTTATTCCACTTTGTGGTTTTTGCCCTGCTTGTTTGTTATGATCGTTATCTACTGGTGTCTTTCCCAAGTGATTCGGTCTGCCTTGTTGCGTCTTTTGCTTTGCGCAGCGCTCAGCCTCGCATTCCGTATTTTCAAGGAACCTTCACAGTGGATATGGTCTGCCGATACAGCGATGATGTATCTCTTCTATTTTTGTCTGGGAGATGTAATGTATCCATTTCTGAAGGACATCCCATCTTCTTCGGGAGCGATATGGAAAAAGATCCTGTTTGGTGCTGTTTCGATCCTCTGTCTGGTGCCAACGGCGGTCAGTTACAAGGTATACAACACAAGTGAACCTGTTCTCATGGGACATGCCATGAGTATATTGGACCTGATGATCTTCATGTTCGTGGTGTCTGCCCTTACAATATTTGTCTTTGTTGGTGTATCCTTTTTGCTTCAGAACGTGAAACTATTGCAGAATATCGGAAAGAGTACGATCATTCTATTTGGAACACAAGGGATCGCTGCCGATATTTTCAGTTGGTTGCTTTGGCAGGTGGGAATCACGTGGATACCAAGATATGGTTGGCAGACACTGTTTATTGGAGCTGCAAGGTTGATCTTTTCCCACCTCATTTTTGCGGTTCCGATCAACGCGGTTCTCAATGGCATTCGGCAAAAGCACTGAACTTCGTCGTTAAGTTGCATCCGGCGATAATTTGTGGTTAAATATTAGTTGCTGTTTGAAGCAATTTGTTAGATGGTGAACGGCATGATTAAGCAAAAAAGTGATTAGATATCTAATCACTTTTAGAAAAATGGCTTCTTTTTTCTTGCTTTGTGCCCTCGAACAGCATCGAAAAAAACTCTATAAAATAGGTTTTTTTGACTTTATAAAGCATGTGTCTCCGTAGCTCAGTTGGATAGAGCGTCCGCCTCCTAAGCGAGGAGTCAGGCTTGTGGACAAATTCACGTTTCCCAACCAGTTGAGCGTTCAGAACTCATCAAGAGCGCCATCAAAAATTGAATAAAAAATATATGCGCCTGTAGCTCAGCAGGATAGAGCGATCGCCTCCTAAGCGATAGGTCGGGGATTCGAGTTCCTTCAGGCGCGCCAGCGGAAAACCCTTTATTTATCGGCATTTGCGCGATTTTGAAGGGTTTTCTTTTTTTGTCTTTTCGTTCTCATCTAACAGCCATCTAACACAGAACTAACAACTGCACTTGGCGTTCTTGAGTGGAAACGAACACGCAACCTCCCGCCAAAACAGGTATATTTTCCATCTAAGAATTGTTAGATAAATTATCGAGGATATCTTATCAAAATCTAACATTTATCTAACATTTTTTCTGAACCCTTCTGAGAGAAAAGATGATTTTATCTAACAAAAATCGGCGGCAAGTCAATAGTTCAAATCTCTTCAGGGAAGACATTTTGAAGAGAAACACGCTGTTTTATATCGGTTATGCGTCTTGATCTTGGCTTTGTCGTTCTGTTTTGGCTCTACTCTATGTTGTTTTGTTTACTTGTTCGTAAGAGTTATCTAAGAATTCTTAGATGAAGAAAGGCAGAAATATAAGCTTTCATCTAAGAAAATCTAACATTGCTAATAAGGCACTTTCGCATAGTTGCATATCGGACATGTATTACATATAAAGAACTCAGAAAGCAGGTGATTTGAATGCGTAACAAGAAATATCATATCTACTTAACTGAAGAAGAAAGAAAACTCGCAATTAAAGCATTGATAGATGAAAGAAATGCACTGATAGTAGCCGGAAGATATACAGACGCCATTGATGATCTGTTAGTTCGAATCCTGTCACGGAAGCCAAAAAACATGCTTGTTGTCGCTGTTTGACGACAGCAGAAAATTTTCTTGATTTTTTTAAGGAAGGGGGGCAATATTTTACCCCTTCCCATGCCATATATAGTAGAGGGATTTTTTCGGAAACCTCTGCTGTACATTGACAATTGAATAGCCAAGCACTGAGACATCAGTCCTGATGATAGCCACTTGTGAGGTACGCGGTGACCCTCCCTTACATTGAGGAGGATGAGCGAGAATCCCGTCACAGACCATGAGACAGCTTCTCATGTAGGCGATGACAGTCAGGATGATAATGGTACTCCCGGAAACGGCTCGGAGAGATCCTCGGAGGGGTGAGATTCCCGTGATGCGGATACGCTGTCCGCTACTCAGTGACTTCCCGATTACAGGGGCGAGGAGGATAAATACTGTAATAACCACACTTAGTAAAGAAAGCGAGACATGAAAATGTCAGAATGCAAAGTAATATGCATTGCAAATTCTAAGGGTGGAGTCGGAAAGACAACTACTGCGATCAACCTGAGCGCAGCATTAGCCCAGGAAGGAAGACGGGTTCTGGCGATAGATGCAGACCCGCAGGGTGACCTCAGCGTTTGTTTTGGTTTCAAAAACCAGGACGATCTTGAGGTCACCCTTGCGACCAAGTTGGCTAATGTGATTCAGGATAATGAGTTATATCCATTTGAGGGTATTCTTAAAACAGAAGAAGGCGTAGACCTTTTACCTTCCAATCTTGAACTTGCTTCAATGGATATGAATCTCATTAATGTGATGTGCAGAGAGACCACTCTTAGATCTTATATAGATAAAGTAAAGAATCGATATGATTACATCGTAATCGACTGTATGCCTTCGCTAGGGATGATCACGCTGAACGCATTAACGGCGTCAGACAGTGTCATAATCCCGGTGCAGGCACAGTATCTGCCGGCAAAAGGAATGACAGATCTCCTTCAAACTATAAACAGAGTTCAGCGAAGGCTGAACCCGAACCTTAAAGTAGAAGGAATATTACTTACCCTGGTGGATGGCAGAACAAATATGGCAAGAGAGACTGCTGAAGTAATAAAAGAGGCTTTCGGCAGTCATCTTCGTATATTCAATGCTTCTATACCTGTAGGAGTAAAAGCAGCGGAAGCCAGCGCAGATGGAATGAGCATCTTGAAATATGCTCCATCCAGCCCGGTAGCTGAAGCATACAAAGAATTCTCAAAGGAGGTGATCCGGGATGGCAGAGAAAAAGTTCGGCATCGAACTGAGGTCTTACGATGACATCTTTAAGACTTCAGAGGAGCGAGAAGAAGATAAACTCGCAAAGATAAGAGATATACCAATCTCGGAAATCGATGATTTTCCGGATCACCCGTTCCAGGTGCGGGATGATGAGGATATGCAGAACCTCGTAGAGAGTATCAAGGAGCGTGGCGTCATTACTCCTGCTATGGTTCGCAAGAAGGAAGATGGAAGATACGAACTCATTTCCGGCCATCGAAGAAAAAGAGCCTGCGAATTAGCAGGCATGGACACATTGCGATGCGAAGTCGTGGACATGAACAGAGATGAAGCGATCATCATGATGGTGGAGTCAAACTTCCAGAGATCCAATATCCTTCCATCAGAAAAAGCATTTGCGTATAAGATGCGCTATGACGCTATGAAGCGACTGCCTGGAAGAAAAGAAAAAGGTGCAACAGTGTTGCCCCAAAACGAAAAAACCAGAGACCTTCTTGCCAGTGAAGTAGGTGAGAGCCATGAACAAATTCGAAAATACATGCGCCTCACAGAGCTTGTTCCCGAACTGCTGGACATGGTCGATGAAGGCCGTATCAAGATGAGGCCTGCTGTTGAATTATCATATCTGGATGAAGAATCCCAGCAGGATGTTGTAGAACAGATCGAGTTCACACAAGGTACACCAACACATGATCAGGCCATCCGTATGAGAAAGATGCAGAATGAAGGCAATCTTACTCCCCAGGCAGTCATGGCAATCATGCAGGAACAAAAGCCCTCGCAGAAAGATAAGTTCATTCTCAACGGAGAACGAATACGTGCTCTGATTCCCAGGAGTGTTGCTTACTCCGAGACAGAAAATTATGTGTGCAAAGCTTTGGAATACTACAGACGGCATCTCCGAGCGAAGGAGAACAGCCGATAGTTTTTCCCTTTCCCACACCTTAACCCTTACCAGCTCTATTACTTGCCGAAAATAATATATAAGTCTCCATGTATATCTTGAATCTCTCCTGTATATTTAATATCTCTAGCAATCGCATCCTTGCAGTATTAGCAAAGAGATCCATACAATGCAGACAAAGGAGACGTTCAGAATATGAAGAAGTTTTTGACAGGAATATTGATCATAGTGCTGATGTTGCTATTTGCTGCAGGGATAAGAAGAACTGATGTTGTTAACCAAGAAACGGTTGAACCGGATATTGTTACTTCTTCGGCTGGTATAAAGAAAACAGGCAGTGATCTGGAGATCCAAGCGACTCCGATCAATGCGGCAGAAACAAATGAGATACCACCCGATACTCCCGCAAGTGAACAAACAGAGGTTAATCAGAAAGTCAACAATGCGATCGCTGCTGATAAAACAAATGATGCTGCGCCAGCGACTTCTGAAGTGCCTGTGACACAAGCATCAACCGGCAACAGTAAAAAAACGGATGCGACTGAAGTCGTTCCACAACCTATCCTAGAAACAATTACTGTTTCGGACAGTACAGAGCATACGCACAATTGGGTGGATGAAGTTGTTGCATACCATGAAGCGGAAACACATACGGTTCACCATGATGCTGTAACAGAAGAACGCTGGGTACCTGTAATCCAGGAAACAATGTACTACTATTGTGATGTTTGCAGGCAACGATTCTCCTCACAAGAAGAAGTATATGCACATGAAGATGCTACGACGGCTGCAGCGATAGAAGCGGGAGACATGAGTCTGGCACATTCAGGCCATTCTACCCTTGTTGATCGGCAGGACAATGGGTATTACGAGACTGTCGTGGTAGAGGATGAATATGACGAAACAATAGTGGATAAACCTGCGTGGGAAGAACACATCTTCCGATGCAGTATCTGCGGAGCTACCGCATAAACAAAAGCTGAATCTTAAAGCTCGAATTCGTTCGGGCTTTTTTTCTTATGCCCATTTTTACGTGAAAGGACAAATGAATGAATATTTTTAAGAAGATCCTGTCTCTTTCGATGGTGTTTCTTCTGATATTTAGCTGTATCCCTCTATCCGCATTCGCAGAAGAGGCAACTACGGAAGTGATAACAGAAAGCATGTCTGAAGAGACATCAAGCGAAGACTCACCTGTTTTAGAAGCTCCACTTTTAGAAACAGTTATGAACCCGGCAGAAGAATCAGGTGAAGAGCCGGAATCAGGGACAGAAATTGCAGAAGAGTCTTCTCCTGAGAGCATTCCGGAAGAACCTACAGAAGAGAGTATTATCCCCGAAGATAATGCATCAGACGTGACTGTTGACGAGAATAGCCTTGAAGACATTCCGTCAGAAACTACGAAGGCATCTCCTGAAGCAGAAAATACTGAAGAACTGCCTGCGGAGGAACAGCCTTCTGATATTTTGCCTGTAGAGGAGGTATCAGAAAACGAACCCGAAACGGCAGAAGATCCTGACGAGAAAACAATAGAAGAACTAATTGAAGAAGAGCCTTCTGAGGAGTCAGTAGATGAGGAGCCTATTCCCTGCAACTTAACGGTCGAACTAATGGATGTCAGAGACAGCATTGTTATCCGCAAGAACGGAGAGACTGTTGCTTCTGTGTTCGGAAATTATGCCCCGGGAAGCGGATCCTACTATTTGGTCTGCCCTAACAGATTGGAGCCTCTTGCTGTAGATGCAGATGGAGTAACAAGACTGACAATTGAAGCCATGACCGGTGACGGTATCTCCGTTGATGTCGGTGAACCAGGTTATGCGAGTGTTGATTTCAAGTCCGCTGAAGAATTGAACACAGCACATAGTAATGGTCTGGGCATCTGCAGTCTGATTATGACCGGTAACACAGTCATCACAATTAACGGAGATTATTCCGCTGCTGATGGGTATTTCTCTATAGGTGGCAGAAAAGTCAGACTTATGGCAAGAGGAGGCAGCTGGACCCCTCCGGATGCCATGTATGTAAGTCTCGGTAGTTGCTACTCGGATTATTCCAGTTCAGCAATTGTGAACGGACATACTGGCGTCTATTTCTTCCAGCCTGAAGAACAGGGTGAAGGCCACTTTGTATCGGCTACCTGTGGCAGTACCACAAAACACATGGTGTCCGGCGTGCACTATAAAGTTGCCCGCATCGCTGAACTTGCTGCAAGACCATACCTTGATTATGGCTCCGGATGCTGCTCTCAGAGAGCGCAGCGAGCCTTGGCATGGATCACACATCATGGACAGTCCGAGTATGACTGGAGAAGATACAACGAAAACAAGTTCGTCATGGGTGACGGACAAATCTATGTAAGCAATCAGCTGGAAGCCTACACTATCACTTTCCTTGCAGCGTGGGTCTGCACCAATGACGGAAGAGTCGGATCCTATGGAACAGTGCATGCAGAAGACGGCGCACATGCTTTGGATTTCATGTTCGGAAGTTCCTTCTCTAACGGACTTCCATCCTCAACAAAGAATGCGATCGATCAGATGGTAGCTATGGGACTTGCCTTTGCCGATGCGCATCCGAATCAGGATGAGAATGTGCCTGAATACCAGGAGTCCTTCGTGTATTCCGATGGAAACGGTGCACATCAGCCATTGCTGATCGGTGCATACCAGGGTGAGCGAAACGGCTCCGTACAGATCAAAAAGGTATCCTCTGTTCCCCAGTATACGGATAACAACAAGATGTACTCTTTTGAAGGAACGACCTTTGAGATCAGGGACAATGATGGAGCTGTAGCAGGTACGCTAGTTGCTGACGCTTCAGGTAATACATCTTCCCTTGAATTGCCTGCAGGAACATATAAGGTTACGGAAACGAAAGTCGGAAAAGGATATGTACGAAACACTGAAACTAAAACTGTAACGATCGAGTCGGGAGAAACAGCTTCAGTTACCTTTGCCAATGATCCTATCCCGGATCCTGCTACGATGTATCTCTATAAGTGGGACAGCGAAACAGACAGAGCGATCTCACAGGGAAACGGAACACTGAAAGGTGCGCAGTACCGATTCGATTACTACGACAACACAAACTGGTCAGGAACGCCGAAAGCATCCTGGGTATTTGAGACAGATGAACAAGGTCGTATCCGCTATCTGCCTGAATTCAAAGTCAGCGGTCCTGATATGTATTCCTTTAAGGGTGTTTATCTTCTTCCTCTCGGAAGTCTGAAGATTACAGAGGTAAAAGCCCCTCAGGGGTACCGGATGTCCACAGCTGAACTGAAGGCAACGATGACCCAGGATGGTAATCTTGGAATCCTGAAGTGGACAACGGAAACACAGGCGCTTATCAAGGCCTATAAAGATGGGTGGATCATAGAAGAAGATGTGATCCGTGGCGGTGTTCGTTTCAAAAAGGTAGATTCTGAAACAGCAAAACCGGTAGCCGGTGCGGAGATCTCTATTTACAACAATTCAGACAATGAAGTGCTGGTGGATGGGACTTTATATAAAAAGGGAGACAAGATCATAACTCTTATCTCCGACGACAATGGATTCTGCCAGACCGGTGAAGATTATCTCCCGTACGGCTCCTATTATGCAGTTGAGACAAAACCTTCCGAAGGATACCTCCTGAACAAAGACTGGCGTGTAGATTTCAAGATTATTTCCGATAAAACTGTCGTTGACTGCACCACAGGAAAGAACCTTCTGAAAGAACAGATAATCCGTGGTGATCTGGCAATGCTGAAACTGGATATCGATGGAAACTACAAACCGAATATTCCCTTCATGGTCGTACAGATCGATAAAGACGGCAATGAAGGTGAATGGCACGTCATCGTAACAGATGAGAACGGCAGAATCGATACTTCTTCTGCATCAAGGAAGCATACGAACAAGACCAACAGCCTGGATCAGTATATTGACGGAGGTGTGTTCACTGACACAGCAAAGCTGGATCCGACTGTCGGAATATGGTTTGGAGAATCTGATCCCAATGATTCCCTCGGTGCTCTTCCCTTCGGAAGTTACAAAGTATATGAACTGCAAACAGAACAGTTGAAGAACGAGCAGATCAATATCCTGGAGTCAAAGATCATTCAGGTCACAGAGCCCGGAACAGTTATTGAACTTACTCCTATGGTCAATTTGAACATTGATCTTACATCCAATGCTGCATCTGCAAACGGTCAGGATTTCATTCCTGCGGCTGAAAACGTATTGGTCCAGGATACAGTCTATTACACGAATCTGACATCCAATCGCAGATATACGATGGAAACACAGTTTGTGCTTAAGAGTGATGTATCTGCAGTGCTTGCCACTGTCTCCAAAGACTTCTATCCCCCCGAAGGACCATCCGGAACAAATACTGCAAAAGGCGAAGTAACACTTGAGGCGGTGATCAACACCAAAGACTATTCCGGTGATTCTGTCGTAGCATTCGACTATCTCTATGAATATGTGAAAGGCACAAAGGTTCTTGTAGCAAGCCATACAGATATCGAGGACAAAGCTCAGACTCTGCGCATTCCGTCTATCTCAACAATGGCAAGAGACAAAGATACAGGTGACAATGTCGGAACGGTATCTGAAAAGGCAAAGATCATCGACACTGTGAAATATGTAAACCTTAAGCGCGGTGAAATCTTCAAGCTGGTTGCAAAGCTGGTGGACTCTGAGACCGAAGAATATCTGAAAGATACTAATGGAAATGACCTGATCGTTGAGAAGAGATTCATGTGTGGGTTGCAGGATGACTCGGTCGAGATGCCTGCATTTGAAATCGATTCGAGAGAATATCAGGGAAAGTCTGTGGTTGTAGTAGAGGAACTTTACTGGATCGATGAAGAACACGATAACACGGAAGTCCTTATGACAACGCATGAGAGCCCTGATGACAAAGATCAGACGATAACTTATCCGGAAGTACATACTTCTGCATCTGATTCCCAAACTGAGGATCATGTAGGTTCTGTATCTGAAGAAACAACAATTGCAGATGAGGTTCATCTAAAGGGACTGATAATCGGGAAGGAATACACGGTGACAGGTAAACTGGTCTACAGGAACGAGTTCGTAGATAAGGACAACAAACTGCATAAGGCTGGTGACTCAGTAGCCGTAAAAGACAGTTCTCTTAAAGAGGTTACATTCACTGCAGAAGCTGAAGAAATGACGGTGACCCTTAAATATGTGGTTGATTCGAGAAATCTTGAGGGTACAACTGCAGTAGTCTTTGAAGACCTGATTCATAATGGAGTCAAGGTCGCATCTCACGCAGATCTGAATGATAAAGAACAGACGGTGCACTTCCCCAAACTGAAGACGCAGGCTATAGACAAAACCTCCGGAACATCTTTCGTTACGAAAGGCTCGGAGGTTTATTTCGTTGACACTGTATCTTATTCAAATGTGGTTCCGGGACTGACCTATATCGTGAGAGGCGAACTGATGGACAAGAACACCGGAGAGAGTCTGCATGCATACGCTGTAAGCGATGTCTTTACACCTGGTGCAGCTAACGGAACGGTACAGATGGAGTTCCTGGTGGATTCCGAACGTATCCCGTCTACGGTCATCGTGGTCTTTGAGGATCTGTATCTCGTAAAAGAGGACGGAACCGAAGTGCTTATTGAGCAGCATGAGGATCTGAACGACGAGGATCAGTCGCTGTATCATCCTGAGATCGGCACAACGGCAGTCAATGCGGAGACCGCTACCCATGAAGCACAGGGCAAGACGAAAACCATTTTGACGGACACTGTAACTTACAAGAATCTAAAGCCCGGTCAGGAGTACACGATAGCAGGAACCCTGATGGATAAAGCAACCGGGGATCCGATCGTGATTGGAGGCAACCGAGTCACTGCAAAGACTACATTTACACCGGCCGAGAAAGACGGGTCTGTTGAAGTCATCTTTGAGTTTGATGCATCAGGACTGGTTGGAAAAACAACGGTCGCATTTGAGAGACTGGTCTATGAAGGCCTTGAGATCGCTGTTCATGCCGATATTGAAGATGAAGATCAGAGTGTGAACATCATCGATATCCGTACATCCGCTGTTGAAAAGGAAAGCGGAAGCCACACTGCTACTCACAGTCATACGGCGACAGTCATCGATACAATTACTTACAAGGGACTCACTCCTGGAAAGAAATACACTGTTTACGGCACGGTCATGGTAAAAGGAACAGAGGCTGAGCTGTATCAGAACGGGATTCCGATCACAGGCATGACAGAATTTATTCCAACTGCAGCAAACGGTACGGTTGAAGTTACTTTTGTGGTAGATACCTATCAGCTGCAGGGTATGGAGATCGTTGTGTTTGAGAGATTGTTTGCAGGATCCGTAACAGGCAGCACACTCGAATCTGATGTTCCGATTGCTATCCATGAGGACATCAACGACACAAATCAGACGATAAAGGTGCCGGTGATCCCGTTCACGCCTCCGCATACCGGAGTGGATGATCATATGGGATTATTGCTGACAGCAATGCTCTCTTCAGGAGCTGGAGCAATTTGGATTCTTAAAAAGAGAAAGAGATCCTGAACAAGACTTATGGGAGGGAGGTAACGGAGCCTCCCTCCCGCCACTTATGGTAAAATGGGCTCAGTGACAAATCGGGCTTTGATCAAGTCATCAAGCGTTTGCATTTCCTGGCCTCTCAGAGATATTACTCGCTTGACACCGTCGAGCTTTTCAACAATCTCTTTCTGTGTTTCCATGCTGGGGAGATTAATAGGAAACTCATATAACATTGCGAGTTTTAGATTGTCCCTCACACTGCCAGTTGCAACTGCTCTTATTCGCTGAAGAGCGAAATCACTTTTCAAGTAATAATACAGGTATTGCTGATCCAACTGTGGCACCACAGAAAAAACGTTGTACAAGGGACTTACAATAACACGGTCCTCATACCGCTGCCAATCAACTGATCCAACATTTATTCTCGAAGGATTATATGCAAAGCAGCCTTTGGGAACAATTTTGTATGTTGATTTGTCCTTGCTTGCAACCTCTTTCCCGAAATAGTCCTTACAGAACCCTTGAGTGTTTGTGACACTGTATACGGGAATATCTTCCTCAGCTCGATTACGAACGGAGTATTCCTGTATATAATCTCCTAATCTTGCCTTTATGCTCATCCCTACAAACCTCAATCTGTATGGCCTATGCTATATACCTCCTGTGTGACGTTTTTACGTTATTTTGGTTCACGATAGCGTATTGCATCGTAGTATCAATTTGTGAATGCCCAAGGATTTTTTGAACCTGTTCTATAGGCATTCCTTTATCAATCGCCCTCGTTGCCATAGTGCGGCGGAACTTGTGCGGGTGAACCCGCTCAATCGAGAGCCGCCGGCCCAATTCCCTGAGACGTATCTCAACGCCGCTGATCTTCAATCGGTCATATGGAGCGTCCAGCGTTACAAACAGCGCCGGGTTTGTATCGCTGCGGCTTCCAAGGTATTCTGCCAAGTGCACTTTCGCCTTGGCATCAAAGTAAACTCGCCGTTCCTTTTCGCCTTTTCCGAAGACAATGCACTCGCGCTGCTCCAGATCGACGTCAGAGATGTTCAACTGAACCAGCTCGCCAACCCTGATGCCGGTAGAGTACAAAAGGTCAATAATCGCCAGATCCCGGAGCTCTGTGCACGCATCCCTCATTCGCTCCATGCTTTCGTCAGAAATGACTTCCTTGACAACGGTCTTGGTTTTAATCTTGTGTATCCGCCGCATTGGGCTCTTCAAAATGTAATCCTCTTCCTCAAGCCAGGAAAAGAAGCTGGATATATTCCTTCGGATATTGTCCACCGTCACTTTGCTGCAGTGTCCGTTCTGCTGATATTCCACCAAGTATGTCCGTATCTCGTCGGTCGTCATTTTCCGAATTGGCGTTTTGATCCGTTCCAGCAAATGCTCCGCCGTAGTTCTGTAATACTGTATTGTCCGCTCCGAGCAGCCCTCGATTCTTTTTGCATCCAGAAACAGCTTCAGATATTCTTCATTAGTCGTTTCCGCATGTGTGACCGTATCGGGAGCAAGATTCTTCAGCAACACCTCCTGCAGCTTTTTCATCTGAGCAATCCTCTGATACTCCGACATCTCGTTTAGACTGTCTACACGTTTGACTTCCATTGCTAGACGTCCTTATTTTTATGAAGATAGCAACAGTTTACATTCAATTAAAAAGCTCTGGTTCCTTAAGGTAC
>JAFUBI010000267.1 GCA_017460285.1 Oscillospiraceae bacterium
ATAGTCAGTAAATACCCGGAATAATCTGTACCGGCCTCGTAAACATCAGTCACTCCCATGAAGCTCACAGTAAATACTGTCTGGTCGTATTCCGACCAAACTTTCGTATCCCCAGTGATCGCAACGGTATTGCCAAAATCACCACCACTGTATACCCATTTCCCGATATACCCATCTTTTACGGGAACTGTGGGAATGTCATTTAGACAATAACTAGTATCTGAATTGACAGTCTTCGTGGTATATGGCTCTTCATCATCTTCATTCTCATAGAAAGATACTGTATATGTTATCTGATCGTAATCAGGTACGATAACAGTATCACCAGTAGGCACCCACGAAGAGTCAATACGATCGCCCGTTACACTAATTTCATTACCTTGCCCACCTTGGACGATCTCACCAATCGCCCAATAGGCTATATAATCTTCTCTTTCAATTGTTGCTGGAAGTTGATTGTCGATTGCTTGACCTTTTACAACATTAACAACACTATACACTCCGGCATCGCGGTCATAGAAAGTGACCGTCCAGGTTTGAACTTCCTCGCCACCTTCTGTGCCTTCTTCAGGATTTTCTCCTTCCTCGGAACCACCCTCTTCTGTATTTCCGGAGCTTTCGCCGCCCTCTTCAGATTCCCCTAACTCACTAGAATCTTCGGGTGCTTTCTCTCCGCCTTCAACATCATTCGAATCCTCTGATCCGCCTGAAGGTGCTTCTATCTCAGCAGAATCGGTAGAATCATTCTCCCCAGACTGTATAGCTTGAGGATCTTCCTCCTGACCTTCTGCAACTACCGCGTCAGAGACTCCAGCAGCCGTATTGCCATCCGACAACTGTTCAGATTCATTCGTAGTATCGGAGTTTGCTGTACTATCAGCAGGTACTTGAAGGTCCACATCGCCCACATCATCCGTTGTGAGCGTATCACCATCCTGTACTTCCTCCACCAAAGCGTAATCTGATTCCTCAGTCGCTGACTCTTCAGCAACAGAATCTAGAGCCCGGCTCTCAAGGATATCTTCGAGTTCATCTGCAAATACGGAAATATTTCCGTGAGAGCAGAAGATCACAAGAATCATCAATGCAGCAAGGATTCTGTCAAAAATGTTTCTCTTCGTTTCCACTTGTCAACCTCCAGGTCGTAATACTATAGAAATGTACTGTTCGCGCCTATCTATTCCTATCTTTGAGGATAAATATACGCGATAGAAACTGGCAAAAATCGATAAGAAAGCGTGTAAAGTCTATTTTCTTTACAGACCGAATACGAATAGATATACCATCCGATTTTTAACCATATTCTCACATCGTCCATAATAATTGTCATGTCATCAATTATCAACCAAACTTGCGCAAACGACATTTTTTATTCACGAACGTGACTATTTTCATATATTTTCATATAATGTCACTTGTGACCTCACTTTTCTTTTTTGGACACATAAAAAAACAGCATTTTGCCTGGATTTTCCGCTCATTCACCCTTCATATTTTTGTTTAGCGTGTTAGCAACAAGCATCCTTCTCTTCATGCTTTTTCGCTAAATATCGGATATACTACTTACGGTGGTTTAACTGTTTCCCATAAAGGTTTAGTATTAAACCACGGTGACCGCATCTCCCTTATTTCTATTACATCTTTATTGGAGATTCTCATGGATATTAGACTATGTGTTGTAGATGATAGAAAAGAAGACCGCGATATGCTTAAGGAAGATCTTAAGCAGTTCTTCGAGTTGCGGTCTTCTTTCAATTACTCCTGTGATGAATATCCAGACGGAGAATCTTTTCTTTCCAGTTATAGATCCAATGCCTATGACTTAGTCTTCTTCGACATTCAAATGCCAGGCATTTCAGGGATAGAACTTGCCAATCAGCTTCGTGACCTTGATGCGGACATCCTGATCGTCTTTACAACGACATCTCGGGAATTTGCATTTGATGCCTTCCCGATCCATCCCTTTGATTATTTGGTCAAGCCATTTACTCAGGACCGTTTGAACAAAGTCCTTTCTGAAATGATCCGCGTTTTATCTCAGGAAGAACCTTTCGTTCAGATCCGTATTCCCCGGGATGTGATCGACGTTCAGCTCAGGTCCATCGTCGCTGTTGAATCCCATGGTCACAGCGTTCATGTCATGCTCGATGATAAAAGGATCATCGTCAGCACGATGCGATTTTCTGAGATCGAGGAACTGCTCACATCAGATGCCAGATTCCTTCCCTGCAACAGAGGGGTTGTCATCAACATGGATCATGTGCTCTCTCTGGATCAGGACATCTTTCGGATGAAAGACGGAAGCACATATCCTCTTCGCGTTCGTGAGCGTGCCAAGATCGTATCCAAATACACAAAATATATGCTGACCCGTGTCAGTGGAGGAAACAGATGATCGATAAAGCATTGTTTCTTAGATATATGCTGGATGTTCTCCTTGTCATCCCCGCGGGGATCATATCATTCCTGCCTATCTACAAAAGCATGAAGAATCATTCGTTATTTACGATCTTCTCCATGTTTTTCGTGACCTTATCTGTCGCTGTAATTGCAGCTCTGGTGTGTGCGAGATATCAACTGTACGCCAGATACGTCATGTTGCCCTTTTACCCCATTTTCTTTACATTGTATAGTCTGCTTATCCCACGCAGTTTTGCCAAAAAACTCTTTTGCTTTTTGAACGCAGTGGTCCTAGGCTCTTTCTGTGTGATGTACTCGGGATATATCATGGCCCCTGTTGAGCGTTACAACACCGATCCCGTCCGAACAAAAGATACAGAGATCGTTTGCTTGGTGATGTCTTTTGCAGCAGCGCTGATTTACAAACTCACTGTGAGCGATGAGATCTCTGAATTACTGGACGACGACCGCTTAAATCCTATTTGGGGATGGTTCACACTGATTCCCGCTGTGTTCTCGATCGTTATTTTCATTTCCTCCCCGACCAACTTCGATGCAGTCATGGGAGGAAGGATCCAGATGATCGCTCTTATCGCGTCGCTGCTGATTCCTCTTGTTGTTTTAGTCTCATATCACATGATTTGGATCATTTCCAATCGTCTGAGGAATTATACTCAACTTCAACAGGAGAACTCTCTTCTGAAACTGGAAGAAAAACGATATGGTCAACTTCGAGATTTCGTTGATAGTTCTCGCGCTGTGCGTCACGATTTCAGGCAACACATTCTAGCCATTTCTCGACTGGCAAAAGCCGGTGATACTGAAAAGCTCAATGAGTACCTTTCTCCCCTTGTTAAAAGTGCAACCGAAACGAACACTCAGTATTGTCTGAACATGACTGTAGACGCTGTAGCAGCCCATTACGACTCCATTGCCGTATCTCAGCAGACAGAGGTCGACTGGTCTTTGCTCCTTCCCCGTGAACTTCCGATCCATGACTCGGATGTGTGCTCCATTCTCGGAAACTTCGTGGAGAATGCACTCAATGCTGTAAAAAAACTTCCAGTCTCTCAGAGAACGGTCACTGTAGCCGCTTCCATGCTTACGGATCAAACACTGGGGATCTCCGTAAAGAATCCATTCCAGGGTGAGGTCAAATTCCGGAAGAATGGTCTTCCCAGAAACACGAAGGTCGGACATGGTATAGGCTTGCAGTCCGTAGCAACGATCGCAGAACACTACCATGGATCTCTTTCTCTTTCCGCAGAAGGAGGCGTGTTCTCTGCTGGCGTTCTGCTTTATACAAACCAGGAAGAGAAATAACGTCTATCTACTTCTTATACACTATTTTTACAAATAATCAAAAGACGAAGGAACGGTGAATCGTGCGATCTCCTTCGCCTTTTTGTTATAGGTCATCTTTCCCTATTCCTATACTCTAGGTCATCGATCTAATACCGCTCCTATTACATAGAAATATTAATCTTAAATCGGCAAATATCTGAACAATAGCCTTCTCTTCAAAGCATCCTCTTTCCAAGTATCACAAGCAACGTACCGGAAAGAAATGCCATGAAAAGGAAAAGGACACCTGCGAGTGTAGAGAATTGTCGGACCATGATGCCAGCATATGGAAGTGAAAACACTA
>JAFUBI010000268.1 GCA_017460285.1 Oscillospiraceae bacterium
CAATGGGCAAAAAGAAGATTAGCCGATTCACCCACGTCTGACTCACAGAATCACGCGTGGTACTCTCGGCGGTGGATAGCAATTTTTCCTTTTTATCTCGATTTGCAGCCATTGATATTTTCAAGAGAGAATTGGCTATCGCTTTCGCCTTGCAGCACTTGTCAATTTCTGTCAAATTTTTTCTCGAGCAGCACAAAGAATAATTGTTGACACCATACAAAGTGTATAGTATAGTTTAGTGTTTCAAATCACCGAATAAGGAGTGAAAAAATGAGTGAATTGATCACAACGAATCTACCCGTTCTTGAAGAGCATCCCAAATTAAAAGAGGCACTTGAAAGAGTGGAAAGAAACCTTAAAGATGGAGATGTTAAAAATATTGGCAACAGCATCCGCGCTGTATTGGAATACATTTTCCGCCAATATTCTAATGACGATCCTTTCGTGGAAGATTCCAGTTTGTTTACAATGGTTCAGAGTTGTGGTGCAAGAGGCTACTTTTCTCCAGAACAGATCTCAATCATTGAACAGATACGAAAAAGAGGAAACGCTGGCTCCCACGCAGATGATCCTTTCAACAGGGTAAATCCACCCACAGTAGAGGAGTTGCGGATAGATTATGAAACACTAGTCAACTCATTTGTTCCTCAATTTCTGGAGAATTTTCCTAAGCCTGTTGAGAGGAAGAATAAGGTTCATCCTATCTTCCACGCAAAAGAAAATCTCAAGCCTTTGCGCAATCTATACGTTAGTTTAGGTTCATATTATCAGAGCAGCTCACTTCGGACGGACCTTTTCCTTAACGATGATACCCATATACTTAATCTTCGCAACGCAGTCAAATGGTACGAAGAAGAAATCATCGTGTTCCAAAATGGAAAGTCCAGCAACGTTCGCGGCGGGAGATTCGTCATTCCTGAAGAACTAAGAAGTATCTTTGGCTTCTCTTCTCTGTCCAAGGAGAAATATACGGATCAATACCACAAAACTGCCTATAGGCTCGTCGGTGAATATAGTTTCAGTGTCATCGATACCCTGAGAGCGCTATCGCAGTATACAGGTAATACGCACACTGTCTATGCGCCTGGAGTCACTCTAGAGCAGTTAGAAAACGCTGCAGAAAGCTCTGCGGAAGAACCAGGACAGCGGGATCTAATTAACGACGTTGAGGTCGAAGCACTTTCTGATATACACCTTCTCATACTGCCGGATGATGATTCCTTTGACCTGGCTCTGCCCGGCAATGATTCATGGCTAATAAGACAATCGATCATTTCTCAAGGCTGCCGTGTGATCGGCGGAAATACCTTTGATCAACTTTTGCGCTTCTTTGAGATTCATAACGGATATCGTGTGCCTACGTGTGGCGACCCCTATGGTTCGAATATCTCCTTTGAGGCAAATCCGTTCAAAGAACGCGATGTTGTCACAAAAGCATTGCCTTCCGACTATGAAAAACAAGATTTCGGAAAAACTTTCGGATATGATCTGAAATTTGTTCGCTTATCTGAAGATGTTATACGCATCTTAGATGAGCACCCCGGTGAGTTCATCTCCATGTCTCATGAACAAACAGCAACTTCTGTTGATGAGCAGAGGATCCCGGATTGGATCAGTGAAGAAGCCGAGCAACTTAATGTAAAAGGTGAAGATCTGTTTGATCTGTTATCTAAGATTCAATATGTATATCAGTCTCTGAGCAGTACCGAATTCCTCGGTGACAAGAAACTGTATCACCAGCATTCGCTCATAACGCCTATCCGTATGTCACTGCAACAGCAAAATGAAAGTCTGATATGGAAGCCTTTTTTCCCAACTTGGATGATAAACGAAAAGTTGGATGAAACAGAAATGCACGACCTGTCTTATGGTAAGCGTGCTTTAGAAGACACTACGGAATATAACCGGATCCAATTCCAACTGATGAATGCGCTTAAAAGCATCCCTTTTGAACCGACCTATACAGACTCTGGAAATATAAAATCCATCGACTCCCCGGAACTGTGTGAACGCTGGCACCTGAGCTCTGAAGAGCTTGAATGGTATTACGCATCTATGCACAGCGAGGAACTCAGGAGACTGGTCGAGTTAGAAGCCTCCAAGGACGGCGCAGACGCACCGCTCTATGAAGCAGGTGACGAAGTTGTCTGGAACACAAATCCAAGAGATAAAAATGGGAAGCAAAGAGGGCGTATCGATCAGGTGAGGTATTCAAAAGAAAAAGGTGTTCTCTATGATATTTTCCTTTTGCAACAAGATCTCAGTGACTCCCGTATTCTGTACGAAGGTGTACCGCAATCTGAGATAACAAGAAGATATTTTAAGAACAGTTGGAGACATTGGGACTCAGACGCAGAACGCCGCGCCAATGAATTGGAATTCTACGACAGCATCGTTTTCACACCGACAGAACATATTACATCGAATGGTCAGGACCAGTATATTGCGCCATGGGGTCGATATTATGAAGTGTTTGGTCTGTCCAGCGAATATACGTTCAGTTCTAATTGTTATTACAGGAAAAAGAAAAACCATGACGCGGAAGACCGTTTTTTTGAATATCTGAGAACTATCCATCCTGACGGCATCAACCCTTCCAGATTTGACAGCAATGGAAATCTTATTGGTGATCCGAATACACGTTATCTTCCGGAATTGATGGATGCCCCTGCAGAATTTCTGGACAAACCGTTCGCGCTGGAATTGATCCTCTCCATGCGGTATCCGGAACAGATTCTAAAGGATTCTCTTCAGGTAGCCATAGATATGGGATTCACAGATGATCCATATCCTATGTATGTTCCAGGAGACGTCGTACTGTACGGAAATCCAAAGTATAAGAGCAGTGGAGAGATCATCCGTGTGTACCCCTATAAAAACGGTATGGCAAAAAAGAGTTATGTATACTATATCTTCGAAGAGGCTTCTGCATCGTACAAATGTCTGCTTACCAGCCAGATCTTTGGACTCGCTGAGGCAGGTCCTCTCCACGAACAGTATGCGGAGGAAGCCATATTGAAACAAACTACCTCCGGATCTGCGGCATCAATGGAAGCCACCTCTGTTCCTGAAGAGAATAACGCGCAGCAACCTTCGTCCGACAAACCACAAGGTGGTCTTTTTGGCTTTTTAAAGAGCAAACTCGGGTCCTCCTCAGGAACATCATCTGCTACCCGTTTCTGTTCCGCTTGCGGCAGCAAACTAAAGCCAGGTGCTCGCTTCTGTATAAACTGCGGTAAAAAGCTATGATCAGCAGCACGATACCGATCTGATAAAAGGACAGTATATTTAATCGAGGAAGCGTAGACATAATCTGCTTACACTTCCTCGATCTGTTTTAACAAACCTGTTTGCTTTTTCGCTACGTCTTGAAATTAGACCACTCGACAACTATTTCTGTGATTCCTGATCATTTTTTCAAACCAAGCATTTTATTTTTTTATAAGATCTTTGCCGGCATTCCATGCCTGCCCCACCTTCTCACCGGTAACATAATAACCGGAGCGGAACTGATCAAACATAAGTGCGCGGAGTTTTGTGACATCCACCTTTCCTTTTTCGGTCAGAACGGATTCTTCTGCCTTTACATTTACGATCTTTCCGACGATAGCCGAAACATACTCATCTTTCAAATGCTCAAGCAGTTCGCACTCCATAACAACTGGGAACTCCTCAATGATCGGAGCATTCACCTTGTCGCTCTTCACCGCATGATATCCTGTGCGTTCGAATTTGTCGTCGATCTTGTTTC
>JAFUBI010000269.1 GCA_017460285.1 Oscillospiraceae bacterium
CCTCAAGGATGGTTTTCCCGAATCAAGGTCTTCATGTATCTAATAACAATCACCCAAGAAACATTACTTCAATGATATTCTTCGGTACATTACTTCTCTTTACGACATTCTCGCAAAAGCACATTTATACAAAACAGTTAGCGCAGTAGTTGCCAGAGATGATAACTGCTGCGCTTTCACTATATTTGTATAAAAAAGAAGACAAGAAGCCTTCCGTTTAGTATTATGAAGTCGCTTACACAATTTCATACAACAGGAACCATTGTCTTTAAAAAAAATATAGTGTTTGCCACCTACTGTGAATAATTGTTAAAATAACTTTGTCTTCTTAACAAATGGGATCCGACTGTTAGGGGTGACGCTCTCACAAAACAACGATATACGGATGAAGATCTGCTACGCGCATTGAGGCTTCTCGTCGCAGACGAGAAAGCCAACTTTCGAGATGACCAAAAAGCCATTATCCGTTCCATCCTGAAAGGGAGGGATGTTTTGGGCATCCTGCCTACCAGCGGAGGAAAGTCCGCCTGCTATCAGATACCTGCCATGCTCACGGACGAACTCACCCTCGTCATCTCTCCTCTTGTCGCCCTCATGGAAGATCAGGCGAACACTCTCAGAAAAAGAGGGATCTCTGTCGCCTGCCTCACCTCCGGTTTTCTGCTGGACAAGGACGGTTTCCACCGAAGGGAGCGATATCAGCAGACTTTGGAGGACCTGGATGAACCGGGTAGCGACGATCCACCTTCCTTCCGGAAGATCAGTCAGCAGATCTATTTGGACACGTCGCGGGGAGAGTACAAGATCCTGTATGTCACCCCGGAAAGGCTTCGCATGGGTCCTTTCATCCGGTTCGCACAGAAGACCAGGATCGGACTCATCGCTGTGGACGAGGCGCACTGTGTCTCCCTGTGGGGCTACGATTTCCGCCCCCGGTATCTGGAGATTCCAAGATTCATCCAAAGACTTGGATATCACCCCACCCTTGCGGCTTTCACCGCAACAGCATCGGAGTATGTACAAAAGGACATCCTATCCATCCTTGGGCTCAAAAACTGCAAGGTCTATGCTAGCAACGCTGTCCGAAAAGACCTGATGTTCTCTGTCCTGGACTCGGATCCCAAACTCTCCAACAAGGAAACGGGAAAAGCGCTGAAGACCAGAAGCGAAGTCAAATTGGACAGGCTGGACACTTTTCTCAGGGAGCACCCTTATGACCAGGGCTACGTCTACTGCACCCTGGTAGCGGATGTGGATCTCGTCTACTCCTTCCTAAAGGAGAAGGGTTATCCGGTGACGAGATATCACGCGAAACTGGACAAGGAGCCAAACAAAGAGCCATACGAGAGCACCGCACGGAACCTGGAAGATTTCCGAACGGGAAAGAAAAGGATCATGGTGGCTACTTCTGCTCTGGGAATGGGAATGGATATCCGGAACATTCGCTTCGTGTTCCACTACAGCATGCCCGTCAACCTTGAGGACTACTACCAGCAGGCGGGGCGCGCAGGTCGAGAAAATGAACGAAGAAGGTCTTCCAAACCCTCTCAATGCGTCCTGTGTGCGGGAGATAAGGAGGATTACGCCGTCTGCATGACTCTGCTGGAACTGTCTGTGAACCAGAGCCGTCTTCCAGACAATGTGGCTGCGGTCCGCAAAAAGATCAGCGAGCAGCGCCTGTGGCGGATGTATGGCTACACCGGGAAGGTCGGTGCCGGTTCCGAAGATCTCCACGAGACGATCCTCCGGTACTTCCGTTCCTTCACGCCGAAGCTCTCGGACGAAGAAACGAAGATCCTGCAGGACTATCTCTCCTTCCAGGTGAAGGACATAGACGTCCTCTATATCAACCGGACAAAGATCGCCCAAGAGATGCGGAAAGGACATATGGAAGGCAAGGATCTGGTGGTGGGAAGAGCCTTTGGGGATCTCCCTGCTCCTACCGTCTCCTACCGTCTCGAGAACGGTCCTCTCTCCTACACTGACCTGATGATCGCGGACGCGGTCTACACCCTGATGAAACACCGGGTAAAGAGGATCTATGCAAGGTCCGTTCTGGAGGTCCTGTCCGGTGTGGACGGCATCACCCTGCGTCCGGAGCGGAAGGAACAGATCGAGGACTCCATCCGACGGATGATGAACGCGCACATCACCATAGATCGGACCGGATCCCTGGGATACGGATTCGTCTACGACGATGAGATCCGGCTCACCACCCTGGAAGGTCCTTTCCTCCCTCTGAAGGAGGAGAAAAACGGATTCTCATACGACTGCAACGTCCTTCCTCCCCTGTATCAGTACGCGGAGATCCTGAACGGACAGTTCTTTTCCGTGGCATCCCGACACCTGGAGAAGATCTTCTCAGACAGTCTCCCCACATCCATGGAGAATCTCTCCATCGCCCACTCTCTCTTCTGCCGGACGGACATGATCCCAAGGAAGAGATACAACAAAAAGAAGTACAACGCCGGAACACCAAACGAGAGATCCTACCCTCCACGGGCGGTGACCAGAGCCAGTATCCGTCTCGACACCCTCATAAAGACTCTAGGTATCCCCTTGGGAGATGAGTCTTACTACCGGAACCGGAAACTGGATACCATCTGGAAAAAAGCAGCTGCGGTCCTCTCCTCCATGTGGAAGACCGGGTTCATCGGGTATCTGGACGCGGAGAAGGAACTCTATACCTTTACTGTTTACAACACACAGGATCCTTTGTTAGAACCGTATATTACATAAGAGTTTTTGGGACTCACTATTTTACAAAGCACTGTTTTACAGTGCTTTTTTCTTTTTTTTTATTATTCAATATGTTTTTATGTTTCAACGCCTCCAACTTGGCGCTGCGCTTTGTTCCGGCGCAAAACA
>JAFUBI010000270.1 GCA_017460285.1 Oscillospiraceae bacterium
GCAGCGATTAGAACCAAACACAGTATTTAACAGAACAGACCTCTCACCACTCGCATTTGCTACACCTCATCTGCCTTTCTCACAGCAAGTTTCCTTTCATAAGCGAACATATACTGTTGCATCACGCCACCCCAAGGCGAATAACGCTCCATAGGAATCGCTCCACCATACCTTTTCTCTGAAACTTTATTCATCCATACATCAACAGGAAAAGCATCCATCCTGTGGAAACCGAACAGCATCGTACAGAGGGCTATCTTTTTCCCAACACCATAAAAACTACATAGAGCATCAAACAGTTCTGAATCGGACAGATCATTCAGTTTTTCCATACTAACAGACCCATTTGAGAATAGATTTGAAGTTGCTTGAATATATTTAGCTCGATAGCCGAGACTGCACCCCAGCAACTGCTCCAGTGACATAGAAGCCAATTCACACGGCGAGGGGAATGTGTACAAAGGTGTACCGTCTTCTTCGCCCAAATAACGTCCACAAGACCTACATATCTTTTCCACAGCCTGCTTGATCGCGGGAATGTTCTTGCGCTGGGATAGCAAAAACGTCACTAAAGTCTCCCAGGGATCCTGCCGAAGGATGCGGATACCGCATCCACATTCAGCTGCAGTTTTCAAATACACATCATCATCCGGTATACAGTTAATTATTTCATGATAATCCGTATCCAGATCCAGATACTTTTTCCAGACATGTTCGTATTCTTCAGGGGAGCAGTCCAAATGGATCTTATTCTCTCCAGGTCTTTGGAACAAATGCAATACTTTTTCAAAGGCGATCACACGATATCCGCCATCAATGGGATGCCATCGAAAGCATTGACCGCTCTCTGCGATCGCATCAAGATCAATATTGTCATTCTCCAACAGGATCATTTGAGTCGCACCTTTTCGTTTTCCTCAATATAACACTTTTATCTTTGCAGAACAAAAAAGAAGATCTCAGAGCGAGACCTTCCCTTCTTTTATTTATCGAAGAAAACCATTAACGATCTGTTCTTCTGCTTCCTGTTCAGTCAAGCCAAGTGTCATCAGCTTCATGATCTGGTCGCCAGCAATCTTTCCGATCGCTGCTTCATGGACCAAAGCAGCATCCACATTGTTGGCTTCCAGCCCTGGAATCGCATTGATCCTTCCGTGATCCATAATGATGGAATCGCATTCCGTGTGCCCACTACATGCAGCATTACCGATGATCTTTGCCTCAAATTCCTGATAGGAATCATCTTTCGCCACAGATCTTGAGACAACATCCGCACTGGACCCATCTCCATTCAATGTCACGATATAACTGCTGACTGCCCGCTGCTCACCGTGCGTCATAAGTCTTTCCCTCACGACGAGTTTAGCGCCTTTGTCCAAAACTGCAGTGGACTTTCGTATCGTGTCATCAACGCCCTTGATCTGGACCATTTCCATTTCCATAGAACTGTCTTCTTCCATCGTGACTTCTGTCACGGGATTCAGAATGCGTTTTCCAGCGCCGTCGCCTGAACCATACTGCTTCTCGACGTAACGGACTTTTGCTCCTTTTCCAACAAAGAATCTGTGAATTCCGTCGTGTTGAGAATCCTTTGGGCCACAGTTGTCGATACCACAGCCAGCAACGATGATAACATCCGCATCCTCGCCAATATAGAAATCGTTATATACGACCTCGGTCAGTCCGCTCTTTGTCATTACCACCGGGATATGAACACTTTCTTTTTTGGTCCCCGGTTTGATATTGATCGTCAAACCTTTTCCGTCGTCTCGGGGAATGATCTCTATATTCTCCGTGGATTCTCTTCCAACAGATCTTCCATCAGAGCGTATGTTATATGCTCCTTCCGGAACCTGATGTAAGTCTGCGACTTCTCTAAGGATCCTCTTTTGAATCTCATCCAACTGTACCATAGTTCCATCTCTCTCCTTTAGATTCCGCTCATTCTGCAGGCAGCGACAGCAGATGATGTGCCTATTAGAGTGGGCAAGATCTCCTCCTTGCAGCCTTTGGCAACAAGCTGTCCTTCCTTAAGAACCAAGATCTCATCAGCAATATTGAGGATACGTTCCTGATGAGAAATGATGACTATAGAACTGTTTTCAATATGAGCACGCATCTTTTCGAATACTTCGATCAGATTCTGAAAACTCCAAAGATCGATCCCTGCCTCGGGTTCATCAAAAATTGAAAGTGAAGAAGCTTTGGCGAGAACTGTTGCGATCTCGATCCGTTTCAATTCTCCTCCGGAGAGACTGGCGTTGACGTCCCGTCCTATATAATCGTTGGCGCAGAGTCCAACTGCGGACAAGTATTCACATGCTTCCGCCAGGGGGATCTTCTTTCCGGATGCGAGCCGAATCAGATCCAAGACCTGGATACCTTTAAATTTTACTGGTGTCTGAAACGCGAATCCGATCCCGAGTTTTGCGCGTTCCGTAACGGTCTTTTTCGTGATATCTTCACCGTTGAAGAGGATCTGACCAGAACTAGGTCTTTCGATCCCAGCGATCAGTTTTGCCAATGTGGATTTTCCTCCGCCATTCGGTCCAGTGATCACGACCACCTTGTTTTTGGGTATCTCCAGACTGATATCCCGAATGATCTCTTTTTCGCCTTCAGTATCATCTACTCCAAATGAGACGTGTCTCAATTCCAGCAATTAAATCGTCCTCCGATCTTAATATGTCGCCCCGATATCATACTATATTTTCCTTTCGTTTGGAACCAAGAAAGTATTCCAAATTTAACCCACTCCTAGATTCCTTTTCTCAACCCTTTTTGCAGATCAAGGTGACCCACTCTTCACGTTCATAAAAATGAAAATCATGAAATCCTGCTTCATCGAGTCCAGATACGACTTCAGCCTTTCTGTTTTTCAAGATCCCTCCGCCTAAAAACACACCGTTTCTCTTCAAAAGTTTCCTATATAAGTGCCTGTCTTGAAGGATCACATCTGCTGTAATGTGAGCAAAAAGAAAATCAAATTCATTCTCATGACTTTCCAGCGCTTCTTTGCTTCGTAACAGTGACTGAAAACGCTCTTCAACACCATTCTTCTCTGCGTTCATCTGCGCATTCTCAATGGCGGTCTGCTCAACATCGATCCCTATCGCCTCTTTTGCTCCCTGCAGCAATGCAGCGATCGCCAGAATTCCTGTGCCCGTTCCCATATCCAGAACTTTATGACCATCGCAATTCAAATCCGAGACAGCCTCCAAACACAATTGTGTGTTTATGCTTTGTCCTGAGCCGTAAGCCTCAGTAGTATCGATATATAGGGGCGTTTTCGAAAGATCGGATCGCTCTTTCCATTCCGGCAAAACCTCATAGCTCCCGGTAACGACAGTAGCAACGTTATCTTTCCAACTGTTCTCCCAATCTTCCTGACATTTTTTCTGAGTCGCGATCTCTACAGATATGTTGTACATATCACAAAACTCTATGATCCTATCACGAAAGAACTTCTCTTCTTTTGCCGAGGAGGGATACATATGGATCAAGACATCGCTACCCTCATTATGCAACAACGATTCATCGATATAATCATAAGCAACACTTTTCCCGATCTCTTTTTCGACATCGGCATTATCTTCCAAATAGATCCCTACTGAAGTCAATGATGCTGCAAAGGAAGACACATCCTCACTGTATCCTCGTGGCACTTTTATTATGAAATCGGTATAGTCCATTATTGACTTCCTTTCTTCTTTCGAATGCATTGAAATTCTCTGCATCTTGTACAGTATTAATGAACAGTATTCTGATATATTGTTTATTATTTTACACTATTTGAGCGGTTTGGATTGTATATCAATAACCATCATACCATAATAATACTATCTTTAACGTGGAGAATTGCGTTGGAAAAGAAAACAAAGGAAAAGTCAAAACCTGTTTTCCGTTTGGCAAACTTGGATGAAGAAGAAAAAGTCATCCAGTTTATCAACGATAATTTTGACTGGAAACTTCCGCTGATCAACCGCCCTGAATATTTTGAATACTATTACAAGACAGATGGGCTTCAGTTCGCGTTGGCTGAAATTGACGGAGAATATGCGGCAGCGTGCGGATACATCCTCTGCAACACGGGTAAAGAACGGGATGTTTGGGCAAGTGTGTTTGTCGCTCGAAAGGACTGTTCCGGAGTCGGGATCCGATTGGTGTCTGAACTAGGAAAACTAGCAAATGCTAAATCCGTTTCATGCAACAACATTCGTGAAAACACTTTAAACCTGTACCGCTTTCTAGGCTGGACAGCGGAACGCATTCCTCACTACTACCGGATAGCCAAGCGGGACGATCTTGAAGATTTTCACCTGTGCCGTCCCATGACCTTGGACAGACTTCCTGTAAGCGGTGAATTGAAACTGCGGAAGGTCTCCGAAGATGAAGTGGAGCAGATTTCCTTTCCCAAAACAGATACAGTTCCCCAGAAAGATCTTTGGTATCTAAAAAGGAGGTATTTCCACTTTCCACATCAATCCTATGATGTATGGAGCGTAAGCGACGGTGAGAGTTCTCCTGCTTATCTCGTGACCCGAACTGTGCTTAGCGGTGAAAACTGTGATATTCCTGTCGTCAGGATCGTGGATTATATCGGTCCTGCAGATCTATTGCCACAACTTGGAAACGCGCTGGATGAATTGCTCCATGCTTCTAACGCTGAGTATCTCGATTGTTACAATGTTGGTATTCCTGCAGAGATCTGGGAAAAGGCAGGTTTAACGGAAAGAAAACGCGATAGTGGCACCGTGATCCCCAATTATCTGACACCGCCACTTTATGAAAACACCGAATACTTTTATTTCACGAATTCTTCGGATCGTTTCGTGCTCTTCAAAGCAGATGGAGACCAGGATCGACCGAATCTAACATAACGAATAACTCATTGGAGGTCAAGTGTGAAACCAAGCGGTGCGCTTTCGCGGAGATAAAAGAAGGAACACTAAAGGAAGGCCATACGGAAGCATGACCTGAAAATCGCAATAAGCGTAAGGCTTAGGCAGAATCCGGAAGA
>JAFUBI010000271.1 GCA_017460285.1 Oscillospiraceae bacterium
CCAGACCTGTTCATACAGATGAGGATTATGAAATTCTCCAGAAAAAATATGAAGAATTGGAAGAGAGCAACGTTCAACTTGAGATCGAACTCGAAGAAGCTAATCGTAAAAATGAGGAGTTCTCTTCCCTGCCTTCTTATTCTGATGAATACCTAACCCAAGACATCACGGACTCTTCAGATGATCTTTCGTATTTGAATGAATCTTCCGATGTAGCTGATACCTCTTCAGATTATGATTTTTCAGACAGTTCTTTCTCACAGGACTATACGGAACCAAAAAGCAGTTTCTCATTTGTAAATGAAGAAACTGAAGAACCAAAAAGCACTTTCTCTCTGTCGGAAGATAATGCTTCTCCGGTTGCAAACGATGATCTAGGTGTTGAAAAAGGGTTTAAGACTTTCACTCAGCTTATGAATGAGGATAGAAAAGAGAGAGATCACGCCCAAAAGCAAACATATGTCGATGACGATGACGATGGACTTCCAAATCTCTCTTGGATCAATGATATTTAATACGAGGTATCTTCTTCGACATGGATATTCTGAAAATACAGAAACTTGATCCAAAAGCCATCGCACCGGTCAAGGCAACTATTGGGTCTGCCTGTTTTGACTTGCATGCTCTTCTTGAAGAAGCTTATGTACTTCAGCCAGGTGATCACCATCTTTTCCATACGGGTCTCTCTATCGAAATGCCTACAGACGACTGTGTTTGTCTTCTTTTCTCCCGAAGTGGAATGGGTGTAAAACATGGGGTCACGTTATCCAATAGTGTCGGCGTTATTGACAGCGACTATAGGGGCGAATTGTGTGTTGCCTTGGTAAACCACGGTGATGAGCCATACACTGTAGAGCCAGAAGATAGAATTGCGCAGATGATGGTAATCAAAACTATCCCTCTTGAAATTGCTGTTGTTGAAGCTTTAAATGAGACAGAACGCGGTACAGGCGGCTTTGGTTCTACAGGAAGTAAATGATATGGATTATATTCTCGCTTCTAAGAGCCCTAGGCGAAAGGAACTGCTTCACTTTATCATCCCCTCTTTTCAAACGATCGATGCAAACTTCGACGAACGAGAAGTACATATTTCAAAGCCGGATGAGTTGTGCTTGGAATTAGCCAAGAATAAAGCATTGAGTGTTTATAAAAGATATCCTACATCCTGTGTAATAGGCAGCGATACGATGGTAGCGTCCGATGGAAAACTTCTTGGGAAGCCCCATTCAAGAGAAGAAGCGTATGATATGCTGGCTTCCCTTTCAGGTAAAACACACAGTGTTTTCACGGGAGTATTCATCGCTTCTCCTAATTATAAAGATGGGTTTGTTTGCGAAACTCTCGTACACTTTATTCCCCTTACAGATCAGATGATCTGTGACTATATTGACACGGATGAGCCTTACGATAAAGCGGGAGGATATAGTATCCAAGGAGGCGCGAGCAAATTCTGTGATCAGTTAATAGGTGACTATTACAACGTTATGGGACTTCCTGTTTCAGCGCTTTATCAGAAATTAAGAGAACTGCAGTTTATATAGAGGACTGTTTATGGGAAAAGTCATCATGATATCTTCGGGTAAAGACGGCGTAGGAAAATCGTCTTTAGCTGCCCTACTTGCCGAAGTCTATTGTGAAAAAGGAAAAACTGTGCTGATTATTGAATTTGAGAACGGATTGCGTTCTCAGAATTTGTATGTCAATTCCACAGATTCTCTCTTCGACTTGAGTGATGTTCTAAACGGAAGATGTGAGCTTGACGATGCGGTCGCTACTTCATCTTTGAGCGCAAAACTGAAGGTTCTATTTGCTGGTAATACACGCGAATCCTTGAACAGAGATTTATTTGAACCGCTTTTATTGACTCAAGTTGACAAATACGACATTGTCCTGATTGATACAGACAGCAGCGACGAGACTATATCCGTTGTTTCTTCATTTTCCATGTACAATCTCATCGTATCCACAAATGATAGATCGGGAATCCAGGATTCCAAGTACATCTGCGATCTTTTATATGAGAAAAACGCTCCCAATGTTCGTTTGGTCCTGAATCGGATCAAACCAGATTACATTAAACGTGGTGCTGCATCCAACCTTGATGATTGTATCGATACAATTGGAGCTCAGTTGATTGGAGTAATCCCTGAGAACATTGACCTAGCTTATTCAACAAACAATGGAAAGAGATTAAACAAGAAATCATTAATCCATGAGATTATCAGTAATATAACAGAGAGGCTTGATGGATCGAATGTACCGCTGTCTTATATGTGAGGTGAAAAAATGAAAATTGCTTTAATTGCACACGATTCCAAAAAGGAGCTCATGGTTCAATTCTGTATCGCTTATCGTGGTATACTTTCAAAACACATCTTATGTGCTACTGGAGTTACCGGAACGACGATCGGCGAAGCCACCGGATTAAATATTCGGAAATTTATGGCCGGTGATCAAGGGGGAGCTGAACAGATTGTCGCCCGCGTTGCTTGCAATGAGATCGACCTTGTTCTGTTTTTCCGCGATCATATTGCTCATTCAAAGTATAATCAAATTGAAGCGAATTTATTGAGATTGTGTGACACTCAGAATATCCCAGTGGCAACCAATATCGCTACTGCTGAGGTCTTGATTCATGGTCTTGAACGCGGAGATCTTGAATGGAGAAACATCGTAAATCCGAAGAACTCTGAGGATTACGTTTAAACAAGATCTTTAACCATAATTCTGCTCCAATCAATTTGGAGCATTTTTATAGAAAGAGGATAAAATGGCACAAATGATCACATCACCAAGAGGCACGAGCGATGTCCTCCCAAGTGATAGCTATAAATGGCAATTTGTAGAATCTAAACTTAAAGAGGTATGTGAACGGTTCAATTATTCTGAAACTCGAACCCCTACTTTTGAACACACTGAGTTGTTTCAAAGAGGAGTTGGGGATGCAACGGATGTCGTAGACAAAGAAATGTATACTATGCAGGATAAAGGCGGTCGTTCCATCACGCTTCGTCCAGAAGGGACCGCTGGTGTTGTACGTTCTTTTATGCAAAACGGTGTCCTCACCGGCACTCTTCCTGTTCGCTCATATTATCTGCTTTCATGCTTCAGATATGAAAAGCCTCAAGCAGGAAGGCTGAGGGAATTCCATCAGCTTGGCATAGAGATGTTTGGTTCTCCTTTTCCAGATGCTGATTGTGAAGTCATTCGAGTAGCTAAAACAGCATTAGATGAATTAGGCATAAAAAAAGTAAGGCTTGAACTGAATTCGATAGGTTGTCCAAAATGCAGACCGAAATATCGTCAAAGCCTGTACAACTATTTTAAGCAGTATGAAGATCAACTCTGCGACACTTGCAAAACACGTTTGGAAAAAAATCCAATGCGCATTTTAGATTGCAAAAGTCCCATTTGCAGCGGTATAGCGGCAAATGCCCCTGTTGCTTTGGACTATTTATGCGAAGAATGCCACGACCACTTTGAAGATGTAAAAAGACTTCTTTCCGAAGCAGGCGTATCTTATTTCGTAAATCCAAGTATCGTCCGAGGCTTGGATTATTACACAAAGACCGTCTTTGAGTTTGTCCATGAAGGTGCCGGTGCACAGGGCGTTGTATGCGGTGGAGGAAGGTACGATGGTCTCGTTGAGTCTTTGGGCGGTCCGTCTACACCTGCGATAGGATTTGGTATGGGTATCGAGCGTTTGTTGATCGTCGCCGAAAATGAGGGTATTGACTTCCCTCTTCCTTCCGGACCAGATCTGTTTATTGGATACATCGGCGATCTTGGTGAGTCAAAAACACGCTCGCTTGTTTTTCAGTTACAATGCAATGGGGTTAAAGCAATTTACGATATCAATCACAGAAGTTTAAAAGCTCAGATGAAATACGCTAATAAACTTCGTTCAAAAAAGATGATCGTGCTCGGTGACGACGAAGTCACCAGTAATTCAGCTATTCTCAAAGACATGTTTAGTGGTGAGGAACAAACCGTCGACATTGATCCCGCGCGGCTTGCGGCCGCACTTTGAATCCTCAATCACATAACGAAAGGATAATAATTACTATGGATACATTAGGTTCACTCCGCAGAACGCACTATGCGGAAGAATTATTAAATGAAAAACTTGGTTCTGAAGTTACTGTTGCAGGTTTTGTTGCGCGCTCTAGAAATCTCGGAAATCTTGTATTCACCGATGTTAGGGATGTCACTGGAATCACCCAACTTGCTTTTGACGACACTACCGATAGAACCGTATTTGACAAAGCAAAAACATTGAAAAACGAGTACACTGTCATTGCGAAAGGTATTCTTAGAGAGAGAAGCAGCAAAACAGACAAGATCGCTACCGGTGCTATTGAAGTATTCGTAACGGAACTGAATGTTCTAAGTGGAGCAGATACCACTCCATTTGAGATCCGCGATGACATTGCAGATGTTCGGGACGACCTGTCTTTGAAGTATCGTTATCTTGATCTGCGTAGGCCATCACTCAATCACAATATTGTTATGAGACATAAGATAGCCAAGATCGCAAGGGATTATTTCGACGAAAATCACTTTATTGAGATCGAAACACCTATGCTGACAAAATCAACTCCTGAAGGAGCAAGAGACTACCTCGTTCCTTCTCGCGTGCAGCCAGGAAAGTTCTTTGCTCTCCCCCAGTCCCCTCAACAATATAAACAACTTTTAATGTTGTCCGGATTCGATCGCTATCTTCAGATCGTACGCTGTTTCCGCGATGAAGACCTAAGGGCAGACAGACAGCCTGAATTTACTCAGATTGACCTTGAGATGTCTTTTATAGATCAGGACGATATCATGACTATAAATGAAGGGTTCCTGAAAAGAGTTTTCAAGGAAGTTCTCAATATCGATATTCAAACTCCTCTTAGAAGAATGACTTATGCTGAAGCCATGGATCGATTCGGATCAGATAAGCCGGATACTCGCTTTGGATTGGAGTTGACAGATCTCAGCGATCTCCTTCAAAATACAGAATTTGGTGTTTTCGCAAATGCTGTCAATAATGGTGGCACTGTGCGTTGTATCAACGCAAAAGGACTTGCTGACAAGCTGACCCGCAAAGAGATCGATAAATTAACTGATCTTATGAAGAAACATTATCATGCAAAGGGGTTAGCCTTTACACGCATTACTGCTGATAACCGTTCTTCAAGTTATGAAAAATTCCTTTCAGAAAATGAAATACTAGCTATCAATGAGCGAATGAACGCGGAAACAGGAGATGTACTTTTGATCGTTTCCGATGAGAAGAAGCAAACCGTATTTGATTCTTTGGGAGCTTTACGAGTTGAGATCGCGAAAAAGTACGATCTTATTCCGCCGCACACATTCGACCTTCTTTGGATCGTTGAATTCCCACTATTTGAGTACAGCGAAGAAGATGGGAGATTCTATGCCAAACACCATCCATTCACAATGCCTTTTGATGAGGACCTGGACAAGTTAGAAACAGACCAGGGAGCATGTCGAGCTAAAGCATACGATATCGTTATCAATGGCTGTGAAGCAGGTGGCGGCTCTATTCGAATCAACAACCCAGAGATCCAGAAAAAAATGTTCCGTGCTCTTGGCTTTACGGATGAGCGCGCCGAAGCTCAATTTGGTCACCTTATTGAAGCCTATCGTTATGGCGCACCTCCTCATGGTGGAATGGCATATGGTCTTGACCGCCTTGTCATGCTAATGCTTGAACAAGAAAGCATACGAGATGTTATCGCTTTCCCAAAAGTACAAAATACCAGTGAACCAATGATGGCAAGCCCATCTGAAGTTGACCTTAAGCAACTAGAGGAACTTCATATTAAAGTCGATTTAAACGAATAAAAAAGTGGATCCTTTCCAAATAAAACAGAAAGGATCCATTACTTTTCACAAATCTTTATTTTTTTATAGCATCGATTATATTGGAAGTAGTCTTCCATACCCATTCGTATGCCTTAGAGATCAATCCAGGTAGGTCATTCAATGTAAGTCGAAATACCCACTTATAAAGCGCTAACCCCAAAAGCAGAAGGAATAATCCTATCACAAGGCGAACTAGAAAAGCTCTTGCCAGCTCCCTTCTCTGTCTTTTCACTCCTAATCCAAAAGACCAGAACACAGCAACTAGCC
>JAFUBI010000272.1 GCA_017460285.1 Oscillospiraceae bacterium
AGTCGAACGGCTAATCCCTCTCTCTGCATTTCTCGCGCATAATTGCGCGAGCTCCTAAAAAATCGTCCTTCGGGGCGATTTTTCCTGCATATCTCAAAAAAAAGCAGTACCTTTGCAGCGAAATTATGAAGATCTCTTTTACCACATTAGGGTGCAAGTTGAATTTTGCGGAGTCCAGCGCGCTGGGAAAAGCGCTGATCGAACGCGGACATACGCGGGCAAAGAAAGATGAGCCTGCGGACATCTGTATCATCAACACCTGCTCCGTGACTGACGCTGCCGACCATAAGGACCGACAGATGATCCACCGTATCCGGCGGCAAAACCCCAACGCTATCCTCATCGTGACAGGCTGCTATGCCCAATTAAAACCCGATGAAATCGCACATATCGAGGGCGTGGACTATGTCCTCGGGCAGAACGAGAAATTCCATCTGGCGGAGTTCATTGAGCGCTTAGAGCGCTCAGATGTCAGCCGTCAGAAGTCTGCCGTCAGCCTGATCAGACCTGCTTCTTCCTTCGCCCTTTCATCTTCATCCTTCCGCGAGGTGGAGGATTTTCATGGGGCTTACAGCCGGGACGACCGCACACGCTGTTTCCTGAAGGTACAGGACGGTTGCAACTATTTCTGCTCGTACTGCACGATCCCTCTGGCGCGCGGCAAGAGCCGCAACCCTTCGATCGCTTCGCTGGTCAAACAAGCCCAAGAAGCACTCAACGGCGGTGCGAAAGAGATCATTCTCTCCGGTGTTAACATCGGCGATTTCGGACGATCCACCGGCGAACACTTCATTGATCTGCTGCGGGCGTTGGATGAAGCCCCCCAGCCCCCCAAAGGGGGAGAAAAAGGCAACTACCGCATACGCATCTCCAGCTGCGAGCCGAACTTATTGAGCGATGAAATCATTGATTTTGTAGCACACAGCCGCCATTTTGCACCGCATTTCCATATCCCCCTTCAGTCCGGCAGTAACACGGTGCTGAAGATCATGGGTCGGCGCTACACGCGCGAACTGTTTGCCGAACGCGTCGCACATATCAAATCCGTCATGCCACACGCTTTCATCGGCGTGGACTGCATGGTCGGTGTGCGCGGAGAGACCGCTGAGTGTTGGGCAGAATATGTCGATTTCATCGAGTCTTTACCCGTTTCGCAACTGCATGTGTTCACCTATTCGGAGCGCGCCAACACGCGCATGTTAGAGATGGATCTGGAGGTCGTCCCGCAGAAAGAACGGGAACGGCGCAGTAAGCAGTTACACGAAATAAGCGCCCGCAAAACGGACGCTTTCTACCGCGAGCACGAAGGCTATGAAGCTGTGGTACTCTGGGAAGGGAATAAAAAAGACGGTCTGATGTACGGTTTCACCGAGAATTATATCAAAGTCTCCTGCCCGTACGACAAGTCTAAAGTGAACACGTTTGAGCGCATAACTGTGCGGCTGCCGTATTCGGCAGACACTCCAGCCGATACACCGGACAGCGCTCCAGCAGAGCAGCTATAGACTCATAGATCGCGTCCATCGACTCCGGCAGAATCTTCAACCCGCTCACCGAAGCCAAGATATACGGATACGCTTGCGTCATACGCAGGCGTTCTATTTTATTCCCCGGCGCTTGGACGAGTTGCACGAGCGCTTGCACGGGTGCCGATTCGGCTATATAACAAGGCGTCTTGCCGCTCCAAGGCGAGCCATAGACAACCACTCTGCCGTCCTCCCAAAGCCGCACAACAGGGTTATCATCATTCAGCAGCCACGCTTCCTCAAACGCTTCCAACCATTGGCGCGAATGGGTGCTTTTGCCCGTTCCCGAATGCCCGAGAAACATATAGCCCTTGCCGTCCCGCACCGTGACCGACGAATGGAACAGGAGCGTCTTCCTCGATACAGTACAGAAAGCATAAATGAGCATGGCGGTATTGTCAATCGCAAAGCGCTCATAGCCCTCCTGCATGGCGACATGCACGTCCGACCATTCCCGGTCGCAACGGATGGAACAGACCACCTCCGTCTCTCGGTTCACCGAGATCAGGAACAGCCATTCGCCGTTTTTGCGGTACATCTCGATCCGCGGCATGTCTTCGTCCGAACGGTCGGTATAGACACTCTCCCACCCTTCGGCGGCATACAACGGAGCGTCCTCCGCATGAATTATGAACACGTGAGTTGCGCCGATTTGATCGGTCTCAAAGGGTGTATAATTTGACAGGAGAGGAAAAATATTCTCCTTCGCTTCGATGGCAAACAGATGGTCTGCCACATTATAATGTTTTGTCGTCATAGGCATATTAAAATTCTTTGGGTTTACGTCCGCAGAGGGTGAAGAAGGGGCAGAAAGACGGACATTTGTCTTCCTCGCAGGGCGGAAACTCCGTAGCAGTCAACACCTCGGCCACCTTGCCCCGCAAGGCATCGAGGAAAGGCTCCTGAATCGTGCGGTAGTCCCGCACGGTCTCTTCGCCCACATCGATGGTCGTCTCTATCTCCGTCAGCTTGCGGCGGCAGAAGAAGAGGTTCGGTTCGATCGGCAGCCCTGTCCTGTCTTGCGTCATGACGGCATGGCTGTAGATGAGCGTCTGGCGTACATAGCCTTTGTCCTCGCTCTCCATAATCTCTTCCCACGAAGAAGACATCTTCTTGGCATGCGTCGTGTCGCCGTAACTGCCGGATTTATAATCCACCACGCGCAGGCACTCATGTCCCTCCGCGCCGTACAGATCCAGCCGGTCGATGATTCCGCCCATCTGTATAGTCCCCACTCCTTCGATCGTGAGCGGAAACATACGCCGCTGCTCCAGCAGGTAGATCTGCAGACCCGTCTTGGCGTCCTCTCGGTCGCGCTCCAAGATATTTCGTACATAGCCGAGAATCACCACATTCTCGCCGGTATGATGGTCGGGCACATAGTGCTCCGGCTCCTCCGGATGGGTCTCGGCATAGAGTTCATTCATCCGTCGGTACGCCTCCGTCAGCGCCTCTTGCTGCTTGGTCTCATCCGTCCTGATTGCTTCGATTTCATCGGGCAAAACGCGCACCGGAGAGGTGTTATTGCAATGCAGATAGCGGGTATAGAGGTACTCCATGGCATGGTGGACAAACGAACCCATCGTGTTCGGCGCAAAGAGCACGTCCTCTTCGTCCTCGGGGCGCAGGTGCTCGATATACTGCAGGTAATAACTGCGCGGGCAGGAGATAAAGGTATTGAGCGCGCTGGGCGACAGGGAAGAGCGCAACGGAGCCGGTTCGTCCAGATGGATCTCCTCGAACGGCGACTGAGCTAATATGCTCGGCTCTTGCAGCTGCGCTTTTTGTACGTTGAATTCGGGCGAAACGAGCATCTGCATGATAAACCGCGACATGCCTTTGCCCCCTTCCGCCGTCTCTGCCGTGGTGAACAGGATCGTCGAATGACCCGTCCGGCTCAGCAAGCGGAAGAAATTATAGGCATAGATCGTTGCTTTCTCGTCCGAAGTCTGCATGTGGTACGCCTTGCGCAGGTAGAACGGTATGAAACTGAGATCATTCTGCCGCTGCGGAATCACACCCTCCTCTACGTTAAGCAGCAGCAGCCGGTCAAAATCCAACAAACGCGTCTCCAGCACACCCATGATCTGTATGTCGGTCACCGGTTCGCCGTGGAAAGGCATGGTGACGCTCTCCATTTCGCGGCGCATGAGCAGCCGGATCAGTTTGAGCGTCACCGGCACATCGCCCAAGCCCTCCGCAATCACTTGGCGCATCTTCGAAGCGATCTTGCGAACCTGGTATTCGGACTCCAAGATCAACAGTTCCTGCCAAGTGAGCTCGTCTGACGGCTGAGCACTGACGTCTGACTGCTGACTGCTGAAGGCTGACAGCATTTCGTCTACGAAATGCGGCTCTACCACCTGCTCCGCCTTGCCTCTCTCTTGGTCGTACAGCCACGCGATCGTGCGGGCATAGACCGCTGTATTACGCAGCGGAAAGCCCTTGGTAATATTGATCGGTTCGGGGTTCTCTTCGCCTGGCAGCGTGATTGCCGGAAGGGTCTGGATTACCGACTCCAACATATTCTCATCGCAAATGACCACGCCAACTTTCTGTCCCTTCGCCGTGTAGTTCTCTTGCAGCCAGCGGTGCACATACTGCGCCTGCGCTTCGCGCGAAGCACAAGACATGACGGTCACTTCCTTAGGAAAATCACCTCCCTCCCCCTTTAAGGGGATTGAGGGGGCATTCCCCTCTCCTAAGATCCGTGCATTGAGCTGCGTGAACGAGAAAGCTTTCTCGTTGGTTCGGCAATCCGGTATATAATCCCAATAGAACTGCGCTTGCCCTGCATCGCGCAGGAGCGTCATCAGCTCGCGCTCTACCGGCAACAGGTAGTTAAAGCCCACAAAGACATAGATCCTGCCTGCGATCTGCTGCTGCACGCTCTCGTCCGCCCAATGCTCTATCGCTGCACGGTAACGCATACCGTTATAACCCTTCTGTTCCGCCTCCATTTCCGCCCGCAGGGCTTGGTAGAGTTCGTATAGCTGGCGCCAGAGTTGCTCATACTGCCGCCGGATTGAGTCTTCCGACGCGTCCTCTTTCAGCCCGCCGGACATCAGTCCCCGCAAGCGCGCCAAAACCTCTTCGTCCAGATTCCAACGGCTCAACTCATGCGCCGCGATCGTGTTTTCGAAGAAATTCGGCACCTGCTCCGCCGGCATGGAGGAGTCGATATTAGTGAAGTCCGAGATCATCTGTCTGCCCCAACCGTAGAACATCTCTATCGGCATGAGGTCTTTGTCGCCGGCATTCAATCGCCGGTAATGGCGGTAGAGCCGCACGACCGTCTTCAACTCGTCCTCGGCATAAAGGGGACTCAATGTGTCTTGTAATTGATTGAGTGTCAATACTCTCGGCGACCAGAGCGCTTTCACGTTCTGCTCCGCTTGGATATCCAGCAACGCTTCGGTCAGCACCAGTCCGGCGCGGTGAGACGGCAGCACGAAGGTGACGCTACTGAGCCGCTCCCAGCCTATTGTTTGCACAATAGACTCCGCTGTATTTCGTAAAAAACTATTTCTCATGCACTTCTACCAATTTATCGCCCTTCTCTTTGCGTGTGTACCATAGGAAGCCGCGGACGGAAGGGTGTCCGATCTCCCGCAGCGCCGCCATATACCGCCGCACCTGATCCTCGTATTGCGGATCGGGCTTGCCATGCCATGCGCCGAACTTATAGTCCAGCACGATCGCTTCGTTGGTCTTCGAATTGATCATCACACGGTCGGGACGGATCTTCTTTCTGTCCATCAGCACATCGTGCTCCAACTCCAGCACCCACGGCGAAGTGAACCAGTCGCGCATCTGCGCATTGCCGATCCATGCCGATGAAATCAGGTCTTTTAGCACCTCGCGTTGCTGCGGGTCGCGGATCTCGCCGCGGCTCTCAAACTCATCCAGCACCGCCTCTAACTCATCCGCTTTGCGTATATTAGCGAAGATCTCATGGCAGAGCGTGCCTTCCTCCATCCTCGCCACACGGCGGTACGCCTCGTCGCCCATGTCGGTATAGAGCGCACCCTCTTGCGACTGAACGAAGCGCACTTGGTTGCTGTTCGCCCATACTTCCGCTTGTACCACCGGCGCACCCTCGAAGGAGAAAGGTTTTAAACTTTCAACTTTCCTCTTCGAACTTTCAACTTTCAACTTTAAACTTTCAACTTTCCTCTCTCCGGCTTCGTAGTCGTCGCCTTGGACGAAATCCTTGATATACAGCCCCACATGGTTGCAGGTTCCCATCGAACCGTCCTGTTTGACGGGGTAAGCCGTTGAAATATAGAGATTATCCTCCGCGCGGGTCAACGCCACATAGAGCATATTCAGATTGTCGATCCGCATGTTGGTATGCTCTTCGTTGTATTCGTCTATATACGCCGAGTCCGCCATTTCTGCACCGTCCTGGATGGGCACAAAATCCGTGTCCCCGATCTCTTCCGCTACGCGGCACCAGATTTTCGAAGGGTGTTTGCCCGCCTCTTTGGTCCACATGCAGAAAGGTATAAACAGCGTCTGCGCCTGCAGTCCTTTACTGGC
>JAFUBI010000273.1 GCA_017460285.1 Oscillospiraceae bacterium
AAAGGGTAAAAAAATGGAGCTTGCTCAACTGATCCGAAGCGCTCATGCCTATCTTGAGCCTTTTAATTACAACAACTACATCTATCATTTTGATCTGTTTGAAAAGGAGGTCGAGCCCTTCTTCCAGGCCGAGGCGTTCCCTGATCCTGACGCATTTTTCTTAGAACTGGAAAAGACGAGAAACCAATATTCCTCCAAAAAGAGGAAAACGATCCAGTATCAGGACAAATTGGTGTTATCCCTCTTTTTTTCGCCTGCTGCATCCCGATACGGAAAAGATGCTTTCGAATTTGCTGAGCAGGTGCGCCAACTATGGAATATGCGTTATCCCAAAGAATCCTATAACCCTGGTTCTTTCGACAAGATCGTCGCCGGTTTTGAATCCAATCTGCTTGGTTTACCCCTGAGGAAGACAGGTAAAATACAAAAATAACTTCAAACTACGACGAAAGGCTGCCTGCCCGGCAGCCTTTTCCTGTATCTTCTTTTATGTTTGGACCGCGCATCACCTTCTGCCCAGTAGAAGGCAGACAATCCAAATGTAGCAGATCGTTTTGGGGATCATGAGCATTCCCATCATTGGTTTCTTCGCCACACACAGCACAACTCCCATATAACACGCAAAACTGACAATGACCAGAACAGCCATAAGCGTCTCGCCACAGGCGAAAAGATATCCAACTGTCAGAAGCCCTATAACAAGGAAGGGCACGTTTCGTATCAGCCCCCAATTTGGATCTTTATCGGAGGAAAACCAGCGGTTCTGGGGCAAAAGGCATAATAGGATACGTACAAAAACCAAGATCCACACCGCAGTCTCTACCCATTTGGGAACAGCACCTTGTCCCTTAAGCTCTTGGATGACGTAGATAAGGATCCCGTAAAAGATCGTCATCGTGACGGACGAGACCAGATTTCCAAGTCCTAGCCAGAATGTATCTTTTTCCGCTTCTCCCCTGATATTGACGAGGATCCTGGGTATTAGATGGAATGCGTCACCTCCTCCCAGCAACAGGATCATGATCGCACACAGTTTGTCAAACTTCCCAGTCCCTCCCAAAAAGACCAGACCGGCTACAAGTGCAAAAATAAGATATCCTGCACAGAATGTGCTCTCACCGATCCTCATTCCTATAGGATTTTTCTTTTCCACAACAGCATCTCCTTGTTTCCTTTTAAACCATTGTAGCACATCTGTTTTTCTTATTCTTTAGTCTTGTGCACCGCGGTGGCTTCGGTAGGATAAAGGAGTCTTTCCGTATACCTTTTTAAAAGTGTTTTGAAAATAACTCTGTGAGCTGAAACCCAAATATGCGCTGATCTCCCCGATGGACTCATCCGTGTCTCTGAGAAGTTCGGCAGCCACCCTCATTTTCTCCCTCTTGATGTATTCCGTTAAAGTCATACCACTCGCCTTATGAAAGGCAGATGACAGATAGCCAGCGGAGATTCCCAGTTTTTCCGCCACGAACGCCGTAGAGATCGAGTCCGATATATGGGAAGAAACGACGTCCATCGCTTTGTAGACCATGCTGCTTCCAGCGGGATTGACCTCCTTGTCAGAGGATATCGCATCTGCAAATCCTGAAAGGACCTGACGGTACAGGTTTTCCAACTGCTTTCGCACTAATACATCTTCGGCTGCTGTCGAATACTTCCAAACGAGGTTTCTTGCTGTTGCTTTTCCCATTCCTGAGTTCACACATTCCGTCTCCAACATAGTTAAAAAGCGGAAAAAGATTCCTTGCGCATGGCGCAATGTCTCTCCCTTTCCTCCTCTGGAAGCGAGAGCCTGAACCATTTTACCCGCAGGTATCTGCAGCCACCTCTCCTCGACTGCCTTCTGATCCCCGCTCTCCACCGCCTCACGAAAAAACCTTATCAGATACGCAGCTGGGTCTTCCTCCTGTTCCTCTTCCCTAATATCCGCAATACGTGAAGCTTTCAAATCGATCCGTTTCTTTGACAAAGGTACCGGATACAGTTCTTTCGTGTCCAGGACAGTGTGATTTACCGCAGTATTGATAAAGGTAAGTAGTCTCAAGAATTCTTCCTGCGTCACGGTGGGAAGGCTGCGGAGAAATGCAAAGATCTCATCCCGGTACTTATCCGGATCATTCCGAAACGGCGAGTTGTCTCTTGTTGTCATGGCAGTGACCATGTTCTCCGTGAGATCGGAGAGCAGACAGGGTCCTACAAATATCCCGCTGCTTCCATGGACATCATTGACGCACCCCATGGCGATGTCATCGTCTGAAACGTAATAAGATACCATATGATCGTCCCGAAAGATCATATACCTGTCTACGAACTGCTTCTGCAAAAGAGGGCTTTTCATATCTTCAATAAGATCCCACCCCTTGAATGCGTCCATATCCCAGTTTTTTTTGTCAAAAGCAACCAGAGGCAGATGCAGCAAGTCATAGAGATACCCGGTCACAGCATTGATACTTTCCCTATCCATCCAGTTCCCTCATTCAAACATTGTTCACCAAAAAAGATCACTTGTGTAAGAAAAACACATAAGAATATTACAAAATACAGAATAATTATGCAATATGCACGCTTCTTTCACTCCTATAATTGAAGTATAAAGGGAACAAAACATCAAATGATTAAGGAGTTTGCCATGAGCAAAGAAAAAAAAGTTCGCGTTAAACACGAGTATCCGGACAATTTCCTCGGTTATTTCGGTTACGCAGGCATGACATTGATGTCCACTGTCGCCACAGCGCTCGTCACTGGTTACTTTTCCGTTTATCTCACAGACTATGCCGGATTGAACTCCAGCTGGTCCACCATGATCGCTACCGTCATCCTTCTCGTAGGCCGTGTCGTTGACGCAGTGGACGACCCGATCCAGGGATGGATCATGGACTCTGCCAAACAGACCCGATTTGGAAAATATAAGCCTTTCCAGTTCCTTTCCATCGTCCTTATGGCGATCTCCCTGGTCGGAATGTATTTCCTCCCGGAATTTGTTAAGAGCAATCGCTTCTTTGTTCTTGTGTGGATGCTGATCTTCTATCTGATCTATGACTTCGGATACTCATTCGATGCAAGCGTTCCGCTTCAGCAGGCTATGACCCTCGAAGAGCGCGTGCGTTCCAAACAATTGTTCTGGGTCCGCATTCTCTCTATCGTGGTCGGAATGGTCATGTCTTCCTTCCTCACCATGTATGCGGTCTTTAAAGAGCGCACCGGATCCACCTCAGCCGGCTTCGGTATCACGACGGTCATCTACTCCGCTGCCGCAATGCTGATCTCGGTCCTCGCTCTTAGCTTTGTCAAAGAATCTCACGTGGTAGATGAAGAAAAGTCCTCTGAGGAAAGGATCACTTTCAAGCAGATCATCGAGATCTTCACTCAGAACAAAGCTATGCAGAACGTATTCCTGACTTTGCTGGTCTACGGTCTCATCTATCCCTTCATGTTTGCGGCAAACACCTATTATGTAAAGTGGACTTATTTCTCCACAAACGGAGTAGTTGACGATGCCGGTTTCGGAGGGTTCAACCTCATCATGACCGCTCTTGTCATGAGTTCCATGTTCATCTCCATCTTCCTGACCCAGCCAGCGATCAAAAAGTTCGGATCTGTCAAACTGATGGTCCTCACCTCCTACGCAAAGGCGATCATTGGTGTCCTTATGGTCGTACTGCATGTCGTCGGTGTTCTTCAGAAGAGCGTATACCTCTTTGTTGGTCTGTTTGCACTGATGTACTTCTTCCAAGGCTTCTCCACAATTCCGATGGGCATCGTGAAGACAGAATCCATCGATTACAATGAGTGGTCCACAGGCAAGAAGAACGGTGCGATCGTCACCGCAGGCTACAAGTTCCTGGAAAAAGCTCAGGCAGCTATCACCTCCACCGCTACCCTTGGAATGCTCTCTGCCTTCCACTACGGCGTCGACGAGGTTACAGGCAACCTGACACAGGACGCGCTTGCAAACTATGACACCATGTCGCTCGGTCTCATCATCGTTCTCGCGCTGATTCCCGCGATCATGTCTGTTCTCACAGCAGTTATCATGAAAGGATACCCGATCCAGGGTGAACTCCGGGAGCGCATGTACGCAGAACTCAAGAACACACGAGTTGAAGAATAAAAATCGTTCGAAGAATAATCTATGACCCGGAAGGCTCAACGCCCTTCGGGTCATTTTCTGTATGCTGTTTAGCTATCTTGAGCGTTCCCGAGTTTATTCTTTCACCGAAGTCCAAAGAAAGACTTGTCCATTGATTCCACTTGGTGAAGTAGGCTTTCCGCCTTGCCCCTGAGCGAGACTCCTTATGTCGAATCTCTGTCTCGCAGCCATCTCCCTCTCAAGTGTCGTAGCCACTTCGATCGCGAGTTGATTGTTCTCCTCAGATAGAAGACCAGTAAGATCATAACGGAATGGAGGGACCACCTGGATCGCCAGAGCCTTTCCGTTCACAAAGAGCTGTACACCTTCATACGCATCGGTGATCTCCAGAACTGCTTTTCCTTCCTTGAAGGTTGGAACGTCCGCTGTATAGCGCACGATTCCAGAGAACTTTGGCATCTCTTTTTCCAGATTATCCGGAAGAGAGCCCTCCTTTTCTTCTCCGAAGGAGGGATACTCAAGGGAGGCGCAGATACTTCTTCTCCACGTTGTGAGCGCTTTTCTTGTTCCGGTAAGGACCGGCTTTTCAGCAAGAAGCGATGCGTCCGGCTCACCTTCCACAAGTATCAGGCTCTTGGATGGTTCAATGGTAAATGTGTTGCTTGTTATCGGATAGATCCGATTTTCCCACGCGTCGTACTCGTAATACTCCTTATTGGGATCCAGATCCAAAGTCCCCGTATAAGGTTCCGCGGCTTCGTTGAAGAGATAGTAGACCGTGTCCGGGTTCTTATAAATCAGGAGACGCATATCGCGGCTCTTCGGGCTTATTTCAAGACTATCTTTGAGCAGCGGTCGGACCGTCTTTGCTACATCTGCCAATGCGACGACAGGATACTTCTCCAAAACTTCGTTATCGCCACTGACCGTTTTCTCAGGTCTTCCGTCAATAAAGTAGACCGGGACCGGAATGCGGCTCAGTTCCTCCGCAAACTCGCTTGTTATGAATTGGGCATACGGGAGCAAAAGCACCGAATAGTTCTGGTTTCCGATCTTCAAACCATCCTCATAGGAAGTTCCGTATCTCTCTTTCTCAAGGAAGGCATCGATCGGAACTACATCCGCCAGGATCTGATTTTCCGCCAGGACTCTGAGAGGCTTCTGCGTCAGCATACAATCTCCCATCCATTCACTTTCCGCGTTGTATAACACGGCGACGGAAGACATTCTATGCCCCCCTGAAGTGATGGTGCACACCCGGTTCATATACTCCACGATCGCGCCGAAATGTCTGTACTGCGGGTTATGTCCCTGCGCATAGAAATGGGGCGGGCAATCCGGATCCGGAAATTCCTTTCCGGTAAAGGCGTGAGGGACAAAGTTGTTGATACCTCTCACCATAAAGTGATCCGCCAGATACTTCTCAAGCCGGACTCCTTCCGACCACCCGTAGTTCCCGAAGATCTCACACATGGCGTTGCCTTTTTTCCTGGGCTCGATCGCCGCAGCAGAGGCTCCGAGCGTCCCAAGCATAAAGTGGAAGAATTCCCCATCTCTCGGGCCTGCGAAAGTCTTCATTTTAGCGTCTTCCTTCTGAGGATAGACCTGCCCTCCGATGTCGTCGATGCCGCTATAGTCCTGCCCATTCAATCCGCGGAAATAATGTCCAAGAGACGTTCCTGTTCTCGAATGGGAGTTGTTGTCCTCAATGACATGTCCGATGTACTTCACACCGTGCTCACGGCACCAATTGCCAACCTGTTCCGAAAAATCTTTGCGCACAAGACGGGTTACCGCATCCATAAAGGCAAGCCTTGCGGCGGCGGTCTTCTCTTTATCCTCGCTGTCGCTCCAGAACAGATACAGTTTGTTTTTCCAATCCGGTCCCATAGACGCTTCCAGTTCCGCAGGCATCTCCCTGGAAAAAGGAAGGTCGATCTCTTTTCCGATCATGTCCAGGTTGGTAGCATAGAAACCGTTGCCCAACTCCGGCTCATCTGAGAAGAATCCTTCTATGGTCTTGCCGAAATCTTCCGCATAGTGAGCGTAGTGCTTTTCATAGACCTCGTCGATAAGGATGCGGCAGGACTCCCTATCCATCATGTTCATGTAGGAACGGTGGATGCCGTAATTCCTGCTGAGACCGGACACCCAGACCGTCCATGTCCCTGCCGGCTTTTTCCAACCGATCTTTCCGGTATTCCCGATCGGGAGAGCAATCTCGGTTCCATCCTCTCCCACCGCAACGACAGACAGGATCTCATCATCATGGAACGGTGCGTTTTTCCCGCTCACGAACTTGTTGGCAGCCCCAGAGATGAAAGTCGGTGCTTTCAGTTTTGGGGGAAAGATCTTTGTGAGATCGATCGTGACCTCTTTTTCTTTTCCCTTAAAAACTTTCTTCCCAGCTACCAGCGACTGGCGTCGCAACGTATCTTCCGCTTCCAAAACTTTCCCATTGCAGAATCCGGTCGGGAAATGGGAATCGTCTAGGATCCAAACTTTCATGCCGAGACCGCGAGCTTCCTCCAGGATGATATCCATATCTGTCCACCACTTGTCCCCACAAAAATCCGGGTGTGGGCGTGACTCGATGCAGACCGATTTGCATCCGGAATCCCGGATGACCCGCATCATCTTGCGAAGCGTCGCTTCGTCCTCTCCGTGCTGCCAGAAAAATGGGAAGATGTGGTCGCCGCTCTCCCCTTGCAGCAATCTAGCAATGATCTCGTTCATATCATTTCTCCTTTATCCTTCGCTTCCCCGCTCAGGAGGAAGCTGTAAGTATATGCTGTCTCAGGCTGTATCTTGTATTCGTCTTTGCAAGGAACAAAGCAGTCGCTGAGCCCGTTCTGAATACAGTCAATGTTCAATGTAGTTACTTCATGATCCGGCAGCTCGTCGATATGCTGACTGCTGTGGAGATCTTTAAGCGTGTAAGGCCAAACAGACGCGTTCAGAAGCTCACTTGCCCTCTCAACTCTTATCATCTCTTTCTCACTGTTCAGCGCAGCCCAATGGACCTGTGAGCGGTTGCCGTGCTCCTGGGGACGGACATATTCATCCTGCTCGGTGACATCCTGGCTGTAGATCCCAACAAGTCCGCTTTCATCCTTTCCGGGATAATGATCCGTTGGTCCTTTTCCGAAATAGATCATCTCACCGAAGGAAGGACCTGCGCCCAGAGACATTCCGATCCGGTTCGGCACTTTCTTTTGCCCTGTACGGGCAAAGACTTCGACCAGCAGTTTCCCCTCAGCGATACCATACTTTCGAACGATCTCTGTTCCGGCGACCGTTTGCCTCACCTGCACTTTATCTCCGACTTTCGACACCTCTGCCTTAGGTGAGTCCTTGACAGAAAACTTCCCGAAATCGTCCAGTTTGGCGTAGCTCTTCATCGCCATACCGAAGAATCCTACATCTCCGTCCGTGTACGGACGGTAGAGTTCTAACCGAAGAGGCGTTTTTAACAGTTCCTTTCCGGATGCTTTCAGGGAGACGACATCACCTGTCTTCCGATCCACCTCATATGTGTTCTCTTTTCCTTTGAGCAGGTAGCAGTTCGCTGTCTCCTCGATTGGAGCATGTTCTCTCTGCACCTTTCTTTCCGGGACCTGAAGAGCAAACTGCTGGTAAGAACATACATCTCCTTCCTCTGCGTATCCGCTTTTTTGCCGATAGCGGCAGAACACATTGAGATAATATGCGCTGTTCGGGTCATCTGCAACGGGAACCTCAAGATCGCACTGAGCCGTTTCTCTCGGTCCGCATCCTGGTTCGAAAGTCCCTTTTGCAACAGGTTTCCCGTCTTTTGTCAATTCCCAGTCGAAATCCCATCTCGAAGAACTGAGGAAGAAATTGCGGTTGTAAACAGATAATCTTCCTTCCTCCATGGTGAACACAAAGGGCTGGAATCCGTGTCTGATCTCCTCATATACAGAGTGCGGCTTGCTGAACGGATCCATGACACCGTCACAGCAGACACATCCCTGCTGATCCTTGACTCCCCAGTCACCTCCATATGTGAGACGCTCTCCCTGAAGGAGAGATTTATCCTTGAAATCCCAGACAAATCCGCCGGCAAATCTCGGAGCCTTGTCCATGATCTCGACATGTTGCCCCACATCCGATCCGGCGTTTCCCATGCAGTAGTTGTATTCCGTGAGGACAACAGGATGGTGTCTGTACTCCTCAAACTTGACCGATGTGGTGGACATCAGGAAGGGAACAAGCCTTTGAAGGATCGTGCGCTGGTTGGGCACATCTGCTCCTTCCGCGAAAAGCTGCTCTCTTTCGGTAGAACTGTATCCGTCGCACAAGAAATCCGACAACTCCAGATTCTTTCCGCCCTCATAGTGGATAGGTCTGGTGGGATCCAACCGAAGGGCTTCTTCCTTCATGCGGAAATGGTTCTCGCCGACGTCCGACTCGTTGCCGAGAGAGTAAATAGTGACACAGGGGTGATTCCGGTCTCTGAGCACCATGCGCCGCATGCGGTCTGTTACATGTCCGGTCCATTTCGGATCGTCTCCGGGAACATTTTTGGAGCGCACGGCGTGTGTCTCCACGTTGCATTCGTCCATGACATAAAAACCGTACTCATCCGCCAGATCATAGAAGAGATCCGCCTGTGGATAGTGAGAGGTGCGGATAGCGTTGAAGTTCGCCTGCTTCATAAGAGCAAGGTCTTTCCGGTACACCTCCTCCGGCACGGTATACCCGTCCCGAGGGGTGAAGGCATGGTAGTTTACCCCGCGAAGCTTGATCGGTTTGCCGTTGTGCAGGAACAATCCCTTCTCATGATCCACGACCGTCTCCCGGAAACCGTATCGCAGTTCCTGCTCCTCGAGAACCTCCTCTCCCTCTTTTAGGGATACCTTCACAGGATAAAGGCTCGGTGTTTCTGCAGACCAGAGACAGACATCCGTCACCGGGATCTCGATCTTGGCTTTCCCTCCTTCAATGCAAACTGTTTCTGTTTTACCCGCTACTGAAACTTCAACTGTCAGGTCCTCGCCCGTCGCCTCAACTTCTGCAATCAGAAGCGCATCTCTGTAATCTTCAGAAAGCGTATTGTGCAGGTAGATATCCTCGATGTGTTTCCGATCTCTGCAATACAGCGTGACATCTCGGTAGATACCTGCCAGAAACCACATATCCTGATCCTCCAGGTAAGTGGCATCCGAGAACTCACGGACCATGGCTCCCAGAGTATTGGTCCCCTCTTTGACATAAGGAGTGACATCGAACTCGCAGGGCAACATAGATCCTTTCCCCAGTCCGACGTAACTGTCATTGAAGTAACAGGAAAAGGCGGAGCGAACGGAATCGAAGCGCAGAACGTACTGTTTCTTCGGATCTATTCTGTCCAAAACAAAAGTGCGCCTGTAGCATCCGCAACCCGTTTTGCTGTGATCCACCGTCGGGATCTTTCCTTTTTTCTGGGACAGTGCCGGAGGAAGACCGGCGCCGAAATAATAGGGCTTCCCGTATCCCTTGGTATGCCAGCAGGAAGGTACGGGGATATCATCCCAGGATGATACGTCCTTCTCCGTCCGGTAGAAATCCGGATCCGCTTTATCCACCTGTGAGACATACTGAAATTTCCAAGGACCGTTTAGATCCAAAGTCTCCCTGTATCGAAGCGTAGCGTGTGCATTCAATTGATTCTCCGAAATGACTTCCGGATTTTCCCATTTTTCCATCTCTGTTCCCCCGAACCCTGTTGTTCTTTTACTCAAAACTCTATTGACGTTTTGCCATCTTCATCGGTGCACCATATGCGAGATAATTCAAGACACGCATCGCGTTGCGCTGCAGGACACTGCGTCTCAGAATGCCTGCACGGTTCCACCCCTTGTAGGTCACCTTACTCGCCGCTTTATCCACTGTGACGATGCCCTTTTCCTCCAGTTCTTTCAAAGACTCAGAAGGTTCCGCTGCCAGTTCCACTGTTACAGTATCCGGTCCCTGAGCATCCGGTAGGAAACTGTTGTAGCATTCCATTTCCCTGTGCATAGCTCCGCCATACATGGCGATCTTCTTTTTCGACACAGATCCGTCCTTCTTAAATTCCGGTTTGCGGTCCTCTAACGCGGAAAGGAAAGCATCGGAGGGATATCCACCCATGATGATATCATTGCCCGCATTGAGATCCATGATCCTGTCGCTGTCTCCATCCCAGTCAGTCATGACGAAACCGTCGAACCCCCATTCGCCCCGCAGAACATCTGTAAGCAGATCGTAACGGGAGGAAGTATGAACTCCGTTGAGGAGGTTGTAGGAAGACATGATCGTGAGAGGTTTGGACTCCTTTACGGCGATCTCAAACCCCTTGAGATAGATCTCTCGGAGCGCTCTCTCGCTTACAGAGGAATTTGACTTTGTCCGCTCTTCCTCCTGACTGTTGCAGCAGAAGTGCTTTGCTGCGACGCCGAACCCCGGATGGTTCTTCTGCAAACCATTGATGAAGGCAGCTGCGCTCTTTCCGGTGACCAGCGGGTCCTCTGAATAGTATTCAAAGTTGCGTCCGCACAGCGGGTCGCGGTGGATGTTCATTCCCGGTCCGAGACAGAGTCCGATGTCTTTCAATTCCATCTCTCTTCCGTACATGTCTCCGACCTGAGACACGATCTCTGGGTCAAAATTCTGTGCCAGAACCATACCCACCGGATAAGCTGCTGTCGGTGTTCCCATGAGGTGCAGCCCCGCAGGGCCATCCGCCAATGAACATGGCGGTATACCAAGCGATGACGCGAAGGACGCCGTGATCTGTCCGCTTGTCGAGCCGTTGTTTTTTACTTTCAGAGCGTTCTTTGGAAGCCTCGGCTCTACTTTGTACGGGGTCTCCTGTCCGGCTCCCGCTACCAACCTTGCCAGGATCTCATCGTCCAAAGTAGCGACGAATTCCTCCATGGTGATCTTTCCGTCCACGACGTCGAGGAGCGTCGCGTTCTTAACGGAGCGAACTTTTTCGGCTTTCTCCTCATAGGTGACATCGAAAGGTCTGACAGCTTCAGCCTGGAGCTCGCCGTCCAGCGTATAAACCGGGAGTTCCCTCTGGATCTTGCTCGCCTCGTCCTTTGTTATGCAGTCTGCCGCGTGAAGAAGGATCCTCTCCCCTTCATATGCTTCCGGTCCGTCATAAGGGAGGTCAAGAAGTTCCAGTTCTCTGTCCAGTTCGAAGTGTCTGGACAGTTGGACCGTACGAACATCTTCATCCAGTTCGACAGCTCCTACCACTTCCGTTTTTCTGCTGTTCGCGCCAAGACGGAGCAGATAAGTTCCCTTCTCCATGACCCATGCGGAGAGATCCATGTCGTAACTGGAGAGGTCTGAGGTCGGGAAAGTCAGAGTGACTGTCTCTTCCTTGGAAGGCGCAATGATACCTGTCTTGGCAAAAGCTCTCAGTTCCTGATAGGGCTTCTTCAGTTTTCCGGCAGGAGCGCTGGCATAGAGTTGTACCACGTCTCTGGAAGGTCTTGAACCAAGGTTCACAACATCCACAGTCACTTTCACCTTGTCCCAATCCGCTTCCACTTTGGCGTTTCTGTATTCAAAGGATGTGTAAGACAAACCATATCCAAATGGATATACCACATCCAGTTTTTTGGTGTCGAAATAGCGATATCCGACATAGATATCTTCGGTGTAATCCTCCTGGAACACGTTCCCATCGTTGCTAGAGAAGGTCGCGCTGGCAGGATAATCCTCATATCTCTTAGCAAAAGTATCTGTAATCCTGCCGCTGGGGGACACCTCACCGCTGACGATCGCGGCGAGAGCATTTCCCGCTTCCAGCCCTGCCTGCCCCAAAAGGACGATGGCAGAAACACCGTTGATCTCTTCCAGCAAACTGCAGTCCAGGATCCCTGTGTTGAGGATGATGACGGTATGGGCAAACGTCTCCGTGAGAAGACGGATATTCTTCTCTTCCGTATCCGTGAGGTAGTAGTCACCTTTCTGCGGGAGGCGGTCTCCGCCTTCGCCTGCGTTTCTTGTGATGACATAGAACGCTGTGTCTGCGGAAGACGCTGCGTGTAGTTCCTCACTTGTAATGGGCTTCGTTCCGATCTCCGGGCTCTTTCCGCTGAACCTCTTGTCAAGGAAAGTTAGCTTTGCGGACTTTTTGGATTCCTCTTTGCGGAAGGTTTCATAATTCTTAAACCACAATCCCGAGGTGATCTCATATCCTGCCTTTGACAGGCCGCTCTTTACGGTTGCCGTGTAGGGACTGAAGGCATAGCCGCTTCCGGTTCCGCAAACGGAAGTATCCGAACTGCCGTTTCCAAACAGTGCAATCTTTCCCTTCTTAAGCGGTAAAGTGCCATCATTTTTGAGGAGGACGATACCACCTTCCGCTGCTTTGCGGGCAACGAGTGCTGCTTCCTTGACCGGAAGTTTTCCGACCAACTTTCCTGTGGCAGCATAGATTCCAAGCTGCAATGGGTTCATCTTTGCCATGGTTTAACTCTCCTTCTTGTTATTCTTTATCGTGATCCGGAACTTCAAACCCGAAATAACTCAACGCGTTTTTATAACAGATCCCTTCAACAATCTCTTTCAGCAGATCCTGATCATCCGGGTATTCTCCGTCTTCCACCCATTTTCCAATGAGGTCACAAAGGATCCTGCGGAAATAGTCGTGACGCGCATAGGAAAGAAAACTGCGGGAATCAGTGAGCATACCGACAAAATCCGCCAGCATTCCGTTGTTGCCAACCGATGTCAGCTGCTGTACCATCCCCTGCTTGTGGTCGTTGAACCACCAGGCAGCTCCGTGCTGCACCCAGCCTTTTCCTCTTCCCTGGAAGCAGGCGATGACCGTATCCAGAGCGGTATTGTCTCCTGGCTCCAAAGAATAGATCACCGTCTTGGGAAGAGCGTTCTCGCAGGCAAGTCTGTCCAGGAGATCCGCGAGGGCTTTCGGCTCCACTCGGACACCGATCGAGTCGATGCCTGCGTCCGACCCCAATCGGTCAAAAACAGCTGTGTTTAGATCCCGGATGACTCCGAGATGCAGCTGCATCACCCAGCCTCTGCGGGCGTACTCCTTGCCGAGGGCATCTAGGATATACGCTCTATAGCCTTCCTCTTCTCTGGAAGAGATCTTCTCCCCTGCAAGCCGTGTCTTCAGTATGCGGTCCGCTTCTTCCCGTGTCGCGATACATCCTGGCACTCTGTCCATCCCGTGGTCGCTGACACAGCATCCGTTATCTGAGAAGAAATCCATTCTTTTCTTCAGGACTTCCAACAGGGTATCCGGACCCGTGATCTTGGTATCCGCAGCGGTACCCAGTTGTTTCAAATACTCACAGAAATCCGGCTTATTGATCGACAGCACTTTGTCCGGTCTCCATGCAGGAAGCACCTGCACGGAAAAAGTCTCATCCTCTTTCAGCAGTTTATGCCATCTGAGGTCATCCGCCGGATCGTCCGTGGTGCAGAGATGGGTGACTCCCGCCTTCTCTATAAGTTTCCTCGCGGACATGCCCGGAAGTTTTGCGTTGCAAAAGTCCCAACATTCCTGTGCTGTCTTCCCGCTGAGGACCTTATCCCAGCCAAAGAACTCTCTAAGCTCCAGATGCGTCCAGTGGAACAGTGGGCTTCCGATCGCCATAGAAACAGTCTCCGCCCATGCCTGAAATTTTTCTCTGTCCGGCGCGTCCCCTGTGATATGGGATTCCGGAATACCATGGGCACGCATGAGCCTCCATTTGTAGTGGTCACTTTCCAGCCAGATCTGTGTCATGTTCTCAAAGACACGATCCTCCCAGATCTCCTTAGGACTCAGATGACAGTGGTAGTCCAAAATGGGCATTTTGCTTGCATGTTCCCGGTAAAGTTTAACAGCCGTGGGCGTACTCAGAAGAAAGTTTTCATCCATGAAAGGTCTCATAAGGCACCTCACTTAAACACCGGAATAAGCGGAAAAACCGCCATCTATTGGCAAGCACACGCCCGTGATAAAGGCTGCTGCCTCCGAGTCCACGAGGAACAGCATCGCTCCGTCCAGATCCTTCTCACTGTCACCGAGCCGTCTCATAGGGGTCGCTGACAGGATCTTCCCCGTTCTCGCTGTGGGCGTTCCGTCCTCGTTGAATAGAAGGCTCCGGTTCTGTGCTGTCGCGAAGAATCCCGGCGCGATCGCGTTCACACGGATCCCCGCTTGAGCAAAGTGTACCGCCAACCACTGTGTGAAGTTCGTAACCGCCGCTTTCGCTCCCGAATATGCCGGGATCTTCGTAAGCGGTCTGTATGCGTTCATGGAACTGATGTTCAGGATGCAGCACCCTTCACGCCCCAGCATCTGCTTCGCGAATGCCTGCGTCGGCAGCAGTGTTCCCGTAAAGTTCAGTTGAAAGATCTGATCGATACCCTTTTCATCCAGATCGAAGAAAGATTTCGTGTCTCCGTCCAGATCACCGGGTTCATAGTACTCTTTATCCGTGGTGGCTCCCGCTCCGTTGCCTCCTGCTCCGTTTACCAGGATGTCACAGGATCCAAGGTCTTCCTTCACCTGAAGCGCTACCTTCTCCACCTGTTCTTTATCCAGCACATTGCAGGCATACGCTTTGGCGCAGCCTCCCTCTGAGGTGATCCTCTCTTCTACCGCTTTCGCCTTTTCGTATGTCCTGTTCAGAAGAGCGACTTTCGCTCCCGCTCTTGCTAATACCAGAGACATATGGGAGCACAGTACGCCTCCTGCGCCTGTCACCACCGCTACTTTTCCTGTGAGATCCGTGCTCAGTACATTCTTCTCCATCTTCATACTCCCCTTTTATGGCTCTTGTCGATCGCTTCCCAAAGTCCGTTCAGATATGTGGCTCCCAGCGCTCTGTCGTATAATCCGTACCCCGGCATTG
>JAFUBI010000274.1 GCA_017460285.1 Oscillospiraceae bacterium
AGCTCACTGATCGGTTTATCACCCACCGGGATCAAAGGCTTTGGAAGGATGTTCGTGTAAGGCTGTAATCTGGTTCCCAATCCGCCAGCGTTGATCACGACGGGGATCCCGGATTCTTTTGAACTCACGATCTCCAGACCATTTGCGAAGATGATGTCCACGATCCTGCCTGTACGATCCAATATGGGAAGGGCATCGATCTGCTTTTCCGTCATGACATCCTTGGCATGAAACCGCTCTTCCACAGAGAGACTGATCGGCTTATGATTTGCTGCGCGGAAGACGGGATCGTTCAAGGATCCGCCTTGTGTGAGATATTTGCGAAGATCGCCGTCTGTCAAAGCAGCTGTGAGTATCCCACCCGGGGCGAGAAACATAATGCGCTGACCGGTGACGGACAAGGACTGCATCGCATCTAATATCGTCTGATTGCCGTCGATCAGTAAGTCTTCAAGTTTCAGCATACAGATTCCTCCGAATGAAACTAGTAGTTATAGGGCTAAGATCGCATCGATCACGCGATCACAATCTTCCTTTGAAAGATTTGTGGAGCAGGGGATGTTGACGATCGTTCTGCGGAACTCTTCTGCCTGTTCCAGGTGATAGGCCTCGTTGCGCTGATAGTCACATTGCTCCGGAATGAGGGACCAAACCGGTCTAGTCTGTATTTTCTGCTCCTGTAGCCGCGCGATCACATCGTCCCGATCAAGACGGTCGGGAAGAAGGAGGGAATAGAACCAGTGATTGGAACGAGTCCCTTCACGGAATGGGAGCATAGAGAACCCTTTAACACCATTGAGGGCATTGAAGTATTGTTCGTAACGCTGGATCTTGTGCTCGATAAACCCTTCAAGCAGTTCCATCTGGGCAAGTCCGAGACAGGCATCGATATTGGTCATACGGTAGTTATAACCAACTTCATCATGAACAAAATGCAGAACATCGACCTTTGACTGGGTAGAAAGATGCTTTGCCCTTGCGACCCAATCGGGATTGTTTGAAAGGAAAATGCCGCCGGTTCCTGTCGTTATGATCTTATTGCCGTTAAAACTGAAGGCACCGATATCTCCCATCGTTCCTGCGAACTTGCCTGCCAAAGGACCTTCGGTGTATTTTGTGCCGACAGCCTCAGCAGCGTCTTCGATGAGAAGCAAATTGTATTTTTTTGAGATTTCGAGGAAACGCGGCATGTTTGCCATGTTACCAAAGACATGAACGATAACCAGGGCGAATACATGAGCCCCGGTTTTGTCGTTATATAGTTTGCCATCCTTCATCGTGCAATGATTCGCACAGAAATCTTCTACAGTATCCGGGTCCATGGTAGCCGTTTCATCACATCCGATAAAAACAGGTTCAGCTCCGACATAGCGTGTAGTTGGGTTTACAGAGGCGATGAAGGTTAGTGCGGGGACTATGACCTCGTCTCCACGCTGTATGCCTCCCACGATGGCAGAGAGGTGCAGGGCAGTGCTCCCACTGGAACATGCTGTAACAGCAGGGACACCCACATAGGATGCGATGCATTCTTCCATCTCGTTGACTTTTGCACCGCTGGTGGAGACCCATGCTCCATCCAGAGCGTCATCAACATATTTTTTTTCGTTTCCACAGAAGTTTGGAATGGAAAGTGGAATAAAACTGCTCATATTTTCTCCTTTGGATCAAAGAATATATTGACCGACTTTGTAACTATCCAAATTGTTGCGGATAAAGTCGATCGTTTCGGCAAGACCCTGTTCAAATGTGTATTTTGGTTCCCAGCCGGTCATAGCGCGCAGTTTCGTGGAGTCGCCCATAAGGCGATTGACTTCGCTTTTTTCAGGGCGCAAACGTTCCTCTTCGCAAATGATCTTTGCGGAGGGGTTGATCTGAGCGATCAGTTCGTTTGCAAGATCACCAATGGAGTGTTCAACTCCGGTAGCGATATTGAGTTCCTGCCCGATCGCTGCTGGACAATCGGCAATTGCCATAAAACCGGCGGCCGTGTCTTTTACATAGTTGAAATCCCTTGTGGGACTGAGTTTTCCCAATTTGATCTCGGATTGTCCTGCGATGAGCTGAGAGATGATAGTGGGAATGACAGCTCTTCCGCTTTGACGTGGTCCATATGTGTTGAAAGGACGTACGATAGACACCGGAAGATCAAAACTGCGATAGAAGCTTTCCGCAAGTCGATCTGCTCCGATCTTTGTAGCGGAATAAGGGCTTTGTCCCTGATACGGGTGTTTCTCATCGATCGGAACATAAATAGCTGTTCCGTAGACTTCGCTAGTCGAGGTCACCATGATGCGTTCAGTGCCGAGTTCTCTCGCCGCGTTCAAAACGTTCAAGGTTCCCTTGATGTTTGTGTCCACGTAACTGTCCGGGCTGTGGTAACTGAAAGGAATCGCTACCAAAGCTGCTAGATGGTATACACGCTGCTGTCCACGCATTGCAGTTCTTACGCCATTTGGATCCCTTATATCCCCGGAAAACGTTTCGATCTCATTGCGGATCTCCGGAGGAAGGGTATCGATCCATCCACAACTCCCAAAGGAATTGTAGTAGCAGAAGGCGCGAACTTTTTCGCCGCGTTTTACGAGTTCTTCGGTCAGATGACTTCCGATGAAACCGTCTGCACCGGTCACGAGTACGGTATGGGACATGATGGTTTACTCCTTTTCCGCCCAGATGGGTTCTTTTAGACGCCACTTGCCGGTCTCATCCTGATAGAACAGGTCTCTGTTGTAGAAACTGTCAATGACTTTCCAAAACTCGGTCTCTGTATATCCTGTAAAGGCGCAGAAATCGCGGACACAGAGTGGATCCAATTCTCCGTCCCTTTCCTTGATGATCGGGAGTGCTTCTTCTCTGGTCATCATTCCATAGCGGATATAGCGTGCGGTGTAATCGGTTGCAGCAGCATGACCGAATTTTGGGTATTTCAACCAGCTGTGCACCAGATATGCGCGGCTGTCGATCTGATCAAAGTTCTCTGCATGATGCTTACGATCCCACTCGTGTGTCAGGTCATGGAAACCGTGACGTTATGCGAGCTGGTAGTTGTAATAACTGTTCCAGGGGAAGAAATAACTCATGTAGAAGGGATCAAGGCGGGACAGTTCTTCTTTGCTAGGAGCCATGACGAGACTCAGATCTTTCTCTGTAATACCATCAATGAGAAGATCTTCCATAGGCATTCCTACTGCTACGCCGTTTTCGATCTGATCTCTCGCAGAATATGTCTCTTCATCAGCATTGCCGCCGTATTCAAAACTAACGTTTTCCCCATAGCAGAGAAGCATTGTGTTGAATTTTAAAGCCATGTGAAGAGGATAGGTGTAAATGAGACGGTCAACGTACCAAGTGGGTTTTCCGTACTTTTCAAAGAAATGGCGCATCAACTTCTTCTGTACACTGATGTTCGGTTTGCAACTGATGATCGTGCAACTGAATTCTTCGCTGATGTTCTGAAGGTTATGCTTTCCTGCTTCAGTCATTGGGAAGTTGTCTTCGACGCTAAACAGGATAGGGTTCATATGGTAGACTTCTTTGAGCATATAGACCTGATAGTGGCTGTCTTTTCCACCGGAAACAGCAATAGCACAGTCGTAACCTCCGGGACCATTGCATCCGCGATATTTATCACAAAGAGCAGCAAACTCGCGCTCTCTTGCTTTCCAATCTACTTTGGATCGATTTTCATAGTGTCTGCACGCACTGCATACACCTTCTTCATCAAAAGTGATACCAGGTCTTGTGTCAGGCATCGTACATTTTTTGCAATATTTCATTTTTATTATCCGCCTTTCTGCGAAAGGCACCCATGGGGTTATGCAAACTGGGTGTGCTTTCGCTTGTTTTTGTTTTATACTCGAACTCGCAGGATCGGTATACTACAGAGCCCGAGGAGGTGAGTGGTGGGGCTG
>JAFUBI010000275.1 GCA_017460285.1 Oscillospiraceae bacterium
GAACGGGAAATCTCATTTCGGGATCTTCCTCAGCTTGTTCAGGCAGATAAACGTATGCCTTTCTCTCCTCCTCTCCGGTCAGTTCAGGCATCGTGATCAGCCACTCTTTATACATTTAGCAGAGTTCCTTCTTTCACAGTTTAAAGTATAATCATTATTAGAACATTACATGATTCTTGTTTTCCACGCAACATTTTTTTGACGGGAGAGAGAAAATGGATCTCAAAAAAGAATGCCGGAAAAAGGGTATCGAATCGAGAAGATCTCTGTCCCAGGAAGAGAGACAACGGTTCTCCCAAGCGATCCGGGATCGGATCAAGGTCTCTCCCTGCTTCATGCGTTCAAAGACTATTCTCATTTACAGAGCAACAGCGGATGAAGTGGATCTCGTCCCGCTTTTATTCGATCCGGAATGCGCAGATAAAATATTCTGCTTTCCAAAAGTCACGAGCAAGACGGATATGACAGTTCTTGCTCCTCACCCGGACAGCGATTGGATCCCAGGCTCTTTCTCTATCCTGGAACCGGATCCCTCCCAGAGTGACAAGATCGATCCGGACGGCATCGATCTCGTCCTATGTCCCTGCACCGCTTTTGATAGCTCCTGTTCCCGCATCGGAATGGGAGGTGGTTACTATGACCGCTACCTCCAAAAGTGCAAGACCGCTGTGTACGCTGCAGTTGCATTCGAGGTTCAGAAAGCAGACACGGTTCCTACCTCTCCTCATGACGTCAGGATGAATTATGTTTTTACGGAAAAGGAAACCTATCGTTCTTGCTCTGGATGAAACGACATCGATCACTTTTGAAAAACAGCCACTGAGTCTGCGCTCAGTGGCTGTACCTATATCTGCTTATCTAGCCAATGCTTTTCTCGGCAGGCTTATGCTCTTTTATGTATTTCGTCCACTTGATATATCCATACGTAGTATTGGTCAGGAATCCGATCTTCAGCGCGAGAAGCATATATTGTCCCGCCAAAATATTGATCGCCATCTCCAGCAATGTGGAGATATACCATGCGATCCACTGCTCACGATAGCGAAGCAGGATGAAGACACCATTTGCGATTCCGACTGCGCTGGCGCAGGCATCCAAATAGATGACCCATGTCTCGATGGTCTTATTCCCTCCAAAGAGGTCTGTCGCGATGTTCAGTTCGGAAGTGAGATAGCCGACAACGATCGTCCATACAACGATCCCTGCGATGACAGCGACCTCCTGCCAACCGGTCAACTTGCGGACTTCAGTAAGTTCCTCCTCCTGACGGTCCGGGTGCCGATGCCAGTTGATAAAACTGATGATATCGATAGGCAACCAGAAAAACAGGGTCGTCACCATCGTTGCAAATCTTGCAGCAAGAAGGATCAGAGTGAAGATCTCTGTCAACTCGACAAAGACAGAAACGATAAAGTTCCACTTGGACTGCTTCGAGATCAGAAGTTCACACAGTATGTTCAAAAAAGTATCCAGGAAGTATAGAGCCATGATGGCAAATCCATTGACTCCGTTTACGTCTTCCTCAGGGAAAAGGATCCCCAAAAGGATGGACAATGCCAAGATGCTGAAAAA